>NZ_SDLS01000010.1:0-251010 GCF_004522315.1 Amycolatopsis sp. CFH S0740
GGTCCATCCGCGGCTTACACGGTTGCCATGACACGGCCGTTTCTGCCGGTTCGGCCGGGTGACTTCCACGACGTGCACGTTCTCGGCAAGCAGGTAGCGGGTCAGTCCGGCTCCGTAGGAGCCGGTTCCTTCCACCCCGATCGCGGCGATCGGGCCGAACCCGCGCAGCCAGGCCAGCAGCGCCTGGTAACCGGCGCGGGTCGCGGGGAACCGGCGGGTTCCCAGCACCCGGCCCAGGGCGTCGCGGGCCGCGGCCCAGTGGAAGTCGCGGTGGGTGTCCACTCCCGCGACGACCCCGCCCGGCTCGGGGGCGGGGTGGGATTCCGGCGTGTGGTTTGCCATGCTGATCGGTGTCGTTCCTTCTCGGAGGGTTCTGGGCGGGCAACGGCGCCCCACCGGACCGCGGCGAGCGGACAACACTGTGATCAGCGGCCTGCGGCTACAGGCTCCTATCAGGTCACAACCCCGCGCCCGGTGAGGACAAGCGGGGTCGCCGGACCGGCCGACAGATCATTGGCCAGACACCACGGTCGGTGGCATTTCGAGTCAGACCGGACCGGTGACCCCGCACCCCCACATCCTCACAGTGGCATTGGGTGCATCCCACGCACCGAACGCCACATTGGGTGCATCTGACGCACCCAATGCCACATTGGGGCGCTAGCCCCCGCCATCAACCACACCCGCACCGCTGCACCCACGCATCGAAGGCCCCAGCCGCAGCACCCAACCATCGAGACACCCCGCCGCACCCGGTGCACCCGGCGATCAAGGCACCCAGCCGCACCCGGTGCACCCAACCATCGAGACACCCAACCGCAGCCGATGCACCCGCTATCGAGGCACCCAGCCCCTCCCCCGCACCCCGATACGAAGCGCATCTGCGGTTCGGGGGTGCTTGTCAAGGCATCTTTCCCGCCTTGACAAGCACCCCCGAACCGTCAGCACAATCAAGCTTCGGGGTGCCCCACGCAACCACAAGCCGATGTCGCCGCCAGGCGACGAGGCCACCCGTCAGTCAGTCACAATCGGAGCCCACTCCGGCCCAGTCTCGCCCAACTTCGGATCGAGCTTCGTGAACAACGGAGTCGGCTTCTCCAACGGCCGCCCAACCTCAACCGGCTTCGACTCCCACCGAGCCTGCTCCCCGGCGTAATCCCCGGTCAAAATAGGATTAACCCGATCCGGCACATCAAGATCCGGAACCTCCTGCAGCTCAGGCTGCGCAGCCCAAACCCCAGTCCCGCCAAGCGCCTCATGCACCTTCTGCGCCGAGTGCGGCAGGAACGGCGTCAGCAACGTATTAGCGTCACTGACCACCTGCAACGCCGTGTGCAACACCGCGTCCCGCCGATCCGGGTCGTCCTTGAGCTTCCAAGGCTCCTGATCCGACAGATACCGGTTCGCCGCCGTGACCACCCGCATCGCCTCAGCCGCAGCCAGCTTGAACCGCGACCGGGCAAGATGCCCGCCAGCAGTCTCGAACGCCTGCCGAGACAAGGACTTCAACTCCTCATCCGCGGGCGCAGGCGCAGTCGGAGCAGGGATCGCCCCATTGTTCTTGTGCGCCATCGAGATCGACCGGTTGACGAGGTTCCCCCACTCGTTGGCCAGCTCGAAGTTGGTCCGCCGCACGAACTCGTCCCACGTGAAGTCCGTGTCCTGCGTCTCCGGCCCGGCCACCGAGATGAAGTACCGCAGCGCGTCCGGCCCGAACTCGCGCAGGAAGTCGTGCACGTAGATGACCGTGCCCCGCGAAGTCGAGAACTTCGACCCGCTCATGGTCAGGAACTCGCTGGACACGATCTCGTCCGGCAGGTGCAGCTTGCCGTACTTGCCGGGCTCGCCGCCGCGGTCGCCGCCGCCGTTCTGGCCGAGCAGCAGCGCGGGCCAGATCTGGGCGTGGAAGGTGATGTTGTCCTTGCCCATGAAGTAGTAGGCGCGCGCGTCGGGGTTGGCCCACCACTCCTGCCAGGCGTCCGGCGTGCCGTTGCGGCGCGCCCATTCGACGCTGGCGGAGAAGTAGCCGATGACCGCGTCGAACCACACGTAGAACCGCTTGAGCGGCTGGTCGCGCCAGCCGTCCAGCGGGATCTTCACGCCCCAGTCGAGGTCGCGGGTGATCGGCCGCGGGCGCATGTCGTCGATCAGGTTCTTGGTGAAGTTGAGGACGTTCGGGCGCCAGTCGGTCTTGGTGCCCAGCCAGTCGCCGAGGGTCTGGGTGAACGCGGGCAGGTCGAGGAAGTAGTGCTCGGTCTCGACGAACTTCGGCGTCTCGCCGTTGATCCGCGACTTCGGGTTGATCAGCTCGGCGGCGTCGAGCTGGTTGCCGCAGTTGTCGCACTGGTCGCCGCGCGCGCCGTCGTAGCCGCAGATCGGGCAGGTGCCCTCGATGTAGCGGTCGGGCAGCGTGCGGCCGGTGGACGGGCTGATCGCGCCGCGGGTGGTCTTCGGGACGACGTAGCCGTTGCGGTTGAGCGCGAGGAAGATCTCCTGCGTGACCGCGGCGTGGTTGCCGGTGGTGGTGCGGGTGAACAGGTCGTAGGAGAGGCCGAGGCCGCGCAGGTCCTCGTCGATCTGGCGGGTGTACTTGTCCGCGGTCTGCTGCGGGGTCATCCCCTCTTTGTCCGCCTGGACGGTGATCGGCGTGCCGTGTTCGTCGGTCCCGGACACCATGAGCACCCGGTTGCCGGCCATTCGCTGGTAGCGGGAGAAGACGTCGGACGGGACGCCGAATCCGGACACGTGGCCGATGTGGCGGGGGCCGTTGGCGTAGGGCCAGGCCACCGCGGTCAACACAGGGGTGCTCATACCTGTTTAGCCTACGGATGCGCTCCAGGGCGTTTCCTGGCGGTCGGGGAAGGGAGAGCCGGTGTCGGCGACGCGTCTGCTGGTGCTCGGGGTCGTGCGGATGTTCGGCCGCGCGCACGGCTACCAGGTGCGCCGCGAACTGCTGTCGTGGTCGGCGGACAAGTGGGCGAACGTCCAGCCCGGTTCGATCTACCACGCGCTCAAGAAGATGACCGCCGAGGACCTGCTGGAGAAGATCGACGTCGAACCGGGCGACGGCGGCCCGGACCGGGTCGCCTACCGGCTCTCGCCCGCGGGCGAGCAGGAGTTCCAGATCCTCATTGCGAAGGGCTTGTCCGATCCGGCCGCCAGCAACGCGGAACTGTGCGCGGCGGTGAGCCTGATGCCCGCGCTCCCGCGGAAGTACACGATCAGCCTGCTCAGGCAGAACCTGGTCCACTTCGAGGCGGAAGAGCGCCGGTCGCGGTTGAGCCTCGAGGACGACACCTGGGGCAAACCGGCGCACGTGACCGAACTGTTCCGGCTGTGGGGCGGGATCGCCAGCGCGAGCCGGGAATGGCTCACCGGGTTGATCACCCGGCTCGAGGCGGGCGAGTACGTGATGGCCGACGATCCGGGCTCGGCGTTCGGCCAACCGGCCCAGTAATCAAATTTGACTAACTCGCTCTTGCTCGGGCACAGTGTGCGCGTCAACTAGTCAAGCTTGACTAGTTGATCTTCTGGGAGGAGAGGGGTTTCCATGATCACGGCACGCGGACTCGAGCGGCGGTTCCGCCGCAAGGGCCGAGCCGGTGGCGAGGTGCACGCGGTGAAGGGGGTCGACCTCGACGTCGAGGCGGGCGAGCTGGTCGGGTTCCTCGGCCCGAACGGGGCGGGCAAGACCACCACGCTGCGCATGCTCACCACCTTGCTGAAACCGACCGCGGGCACGGCGACCGTCGGCGGGCACGACCTGCTCACCGACGCGGCCGGGGTGCGCCGCAACATCGGGTACGTCGCCCAGGGCGGCGGGACCGCGCCCGAATCGCGCGTCGGCGAAGAGCTGGAGCTGCAGGGCAGGCTGTACCGGATGAGCAAGGCCGACGCGATCGCGCGCGGCAAGGTGCTCGCCGGCCAGCTCGACCTGACCGGGCTCGAACAGCGCGCCACGAAGACGCTGTCCGGGGGTCAGCGGCGCAGGCTCGACATCGCGCTGGGGCTGATCCATTCGCCCGGCCTGGTGTTCCTGGACGAACCGTCCACCGGGCTCGACCCGCAGAGCCGGGCGAACCTGTGGGAGCACATCCGGCGCTTGCGCGCGGAGCAGGGCGTCACGATCTTCCTGACCACACATTACCTCGACGAGGCGGACGCGCTGGCCGACCGGCTGATCGTGATCGACGACGGCCGGATCGTCGCCGACGGGCATCCGGACGCGCTCAAGGAGCAGGTCTCCGGCGACGGCGTCGCGATCGAGGTCGATCCGGAATCCGCCGCGGCCGCCGCGGACCTGGCCCGGCAGCTGCCCGGCGCGCACGAGTTCGCGGTGCGCGAGGGCTCGATCAGGTTCCGGGTGCCGCGCGGCGACACCGCGATGCCGGAACTGCTGCGCGCGCTCGACGCCAAGGAAATCGCGACGACCTCGATGCAGGTCACGCGACCGACCTTGGACGACGTGTTCCTCGCGCTCACCGGCCGGTCGCTGCGCGAAGCCGAGCAGCCCGCGCCGGCGGGACCGGAGGTGTCCGATGCTGCGTGACACCTGGCTGATCTTCCGCCGCGACATGGCGGGCGCGTTGCGAAATCCGGCGTGGCTGCTGATCGGGCTCGCCCAGCCGCTGCTGTACCTGTTCTTCTTCGGCCCGCTGCTGGTGAAGTCGCTCAGCGCGCAGGGGATGTCCGAGGTCGACGGCTGGATGGTGCTCACGCCCGCGCTGATCGCGCAACTGGCGCTGTTCGGCAGTTCGTTCGTGGGCTTCGGGCTGCTGGCCGAGTTCCGGTCCGGCGTGGTCGAGCGGCTGCGCGTCACCCCGGTGCACCGGGCCGCGCTGCTGCTCGGGAAGGTGCTGGCGAACGCGTTGCAGGCGACCGTGCAATCGGTGCTGATCATCCTGCTCGCCTACCTGGTGTTCGACCTGAACGCGCCGTTCAGCGGCGTGCTGCTGAGCCTCGCGATCGTGTTCCTGCTCGCGCTCACGCTGGCGTCGTGCTCCTACGCGCTGGCGCTCACGCTCAAGAGCGAGGAGTCGTTCCCGGCGCTGCTCAACGCGGTGCTCATGCCGTTGCTGCTGCTGTCCGGGATCCTCATCCCGATCACCTCGGGACTGGCTCCGAAGTGGCTGTACACGATCTCGCAGATCAACCCGTTCCGGCACGTGGTCGACGTGGAACGCAACAGCTTCCGCGGCGACTTCTCGATGGACGCGCTGTTCACCGGCAGCGTGGTCGTGCTGGTCATGGCCGTTGTGGCGATTTGGTGGGGAACGCGCACCTTCCAGCGGGAAAACGCCTGATCAAAGCCCATCGACACGCCGGGAAAGGTCACCCCGCTCCGGAATTCCGGACGTAGGGTGGCCTTTCACCCGTCGTGGGGCTTGTCAGGGGTGCGAGGTGGCGGAACCGGAGAGTGGGCGCGGACTCACGCTCACTCATCGCGAGCAGGTGCTCGACTGGACGGCGGTGCGCGGCGCCGACGTGCGGTTCGCCTCGGTCACGATCAGTGAAAACGTCAACTGGAGCGATCCGGGCGCGGAGCGGATGCTCGCCGCGGCCCAGCACGCGGGCATCCACACCGGGGCCAGGCACTACGCCCGGCCCGGCGCGGTGCACGACCAGGCCGACCATTTCGTCCGGACGGCGAGCAGGCTCGGCGCGTTCGCGCCCGGATCGCTCGCCCCCGCGCTGGAGGTGGACGCGCAGAGCGTCGACGACCGGTTCGTGAAGGCGTGGATCAAGCACGTGCGGCACGCCGCGAAGATCAGCCGGGTGCTCGTGTACGCCGGGCACGACTGCTGGGCGCACCGGCTGCACCCGGACCGCTGGGCCGATTCCGAGGTCGTGCTCTGGCTCGTGCGGCACAACGGCATCCCCGGGCGGCCCGGCTGGTTCCATTCGCGGCTCGGGCTGCACCAGCACGCCTTCGCGCCGGACGTGCCCGGAGTCGACGGACCGGTGGCGCAGGACGCGGTGGTGTATCCGTTCGCCCTGTCCGATGTGCTGCTCTGATCACCTTCTCCGCTGGTCACCGCCGGTTTCCGGCACAATGGCGCGATGCGTTTCCAGCGGCTGCGGACCGACCTGACCCCTTCTCGGGCGCTCGTTCTGCTGTCCGCGTACGCGCGGGCGCACGGCCTGCCCGAACCCGCCGCGGTGTGCGGGAACTGGTTCGGATCGCGCGCGGTGGTGGCGCCGTTCGTGTCGGTGACTCCGCGACCGTTCCCGTCGGCCTTTTCCGCCTCGGGGCCTTCGGGCCGGATCGGCGGCGGGTGGTTCGGATTTCTGGCTTACGACCAGGCCGATCCGTCCGGCCGCTCCACCGGGGTTCCAACGTCGGCCTGGGGCTGGGCGGATCACGTGCTGCGCTGGGACGCGGCGGGCGGGTGCTGGTTCGAGTCGCTCGAAGGCGACGCGGACGCACAGCTCGCCGTGGTGGAACGTGCGTTGGCCGGGTCCGCGGAGTTGTCGTGGTCCGCTAGTGCGCTGGACCGGCCGTCCGGGCACGAGCAGGCGGTGAAGGCGTGCGTGCACGAGATCGAGGCCGGCGAACTGTTCCAGGCGAACGTCTGCTCGCGGTTCACCGGGACGTTCGAGGGCTCGCCCGCCGCGCTGTTCGCCGAGGGAGTGCGGCGGCTGGCTCCACAGCGGGCGGCTTACGTCACCGGTGAATGGGGTTCGGTGGTTTCGCTGTCGCCGGAGCTGTTTTTGGAACGCCACGGCCGCCGCGTGCGGTCGTCGCCGATCAAGGGCACGCTGCCCCGTCGCGGCCCGGCGGACGACGGGAACGCATCGCGGTTGCGGCAGTCGGCGAAGGACGTCGCGGAGAACGTGATGATCACCGACCTGGTGCGCAACGACCTCGGGCGGGTGTGCGAGGTCGGCAGCGTCGTGGTGCCGGAACTGCTCGCGGTGCACCCGGCTCCCGGGGTGTGGCATCTGGCGTCCACTGTGGAGGGTGCGCTCGCGGACGGGGTCACCGATGCCGGGTTGCTGGCGGCGACGTTCCCGCCGGGGTCGGTTACCGGGGCACCGAAGATCCGGGCGCTGGACCTGATCGCCGAGCTGGAACCGGCCGCGCGCGGCGTGTACACCGGCGCGGTCGGGTTGCTGTCGCCGTTGGCGGGGCTGGAGCTGAACGTGGCGATCCGGACCTTCGAGATCGCCGAAGGCCGGATCGCGCTGGGGGTCGGCGGCGGGATCACGGCGGACTCGGACAGCGCCGCGGAGTGGCAGGAGTGCCTGCACAAAGCGGCGCCGTTGGAGTCCTTGCTCGCCAGCCCCCGGGAGTGCTAGCGCCGCGGGTCGAGCAGCAGTTTTCCAGTCGTGCCACGGGAACGCAGCGCTTCGTGGGCCTTCCGGGCGTCCGCCAGCGCGTACTCGCCGCCCGCGATCGCGCGGAGCTTCCCGTCCAGCACCATGGTGAACAGATCGGCCAGCGCGGTGCCGAAAACGTTGCCCGGCAAGCGGAACACGTGCGGCAGCCACATCCCGGCGACGGTCGTGCTGTGGCCGAGCAGGTTGCGCAACTCGATCGGCTTCGGCGAGCGGCGGCCGGCCATCCCGTAAAACACCAGACGGCCGAACGGGGCGAGCGCGGCGATGCTCTGGTCGGTCGTCGTGCCGCCGACCATGTCGAGAACGATGTCGACCCGCTTGCCGCCGTTGGCTTCCCGCAGGACTTCGGTCATGTTCTCGGCACGCGAATCGACCGCGACGTCCGCGCCGAGTTCGATCGCCAGCTCGCGCTTTTCCTCGCTGCTCGCGGTCGCGATGACGCGACCCGCGCCCCACGCGTTCGCCAGCTGCACCGCGATCGACCCGACCCCGCCGGCCGCGGCGTGCACGACCACGGTCTCGCCGGGCTCGAGGTGGGCGTTCTTGCGCAGCATGATCCACGCGGTCGCGCCCTGGACCAGCATCGAAAGCGCGTTGAGGTCGTCGACGCCGTCCGGCACCGGGAAGGTCATGGCTTCGTCGGCCGCGACGCGCTCGGCGTACCCGCCGCCGTCGTTGAGCAGCGCCACCACGCGCTTGCCGTCCGCCGTGCGCCCGACGACCTCGCCGCCCGGCACGAGCGGCAGTTTGCTCGGGGCGAGATACGAGTTCTCCGCCTGATGCGTATCCGCGTAATTCAGCCCGACGCGGTCGACCTCGATCAGCACCTGCCCCGGCCCGGCCACCGGATCGGGCAGCTCGACCGGCTTCAGCACCTCGGGACCGCCGAACTCGGTCACCTGCACAGCACGCATCTTCGCGGCTCCTCTCGCTCTTCGTGAGACATTCTGCCATATGTCTCACCGATGGAACACTTTCTGCTAACGTCTCACTCATCGACACGCCACTGTCCACCCGAACCTCGCGACCCGACGCCGTCGCGGCCTTCCGCCTCGCCCGCGCCCGGTTCCTCGCCGGAGACCGCGTCGACATGCGCGACCTGGCCGCCGACCTCGGCGTCAGCCGCGCGACCCTGCACCGCTGGGTCGGCAGCCGCGATCATCTGCTGAGCGAAATCCTGTGGGCGGAGACGTCCTCGGTGCTGGATAACGTCAGTTATGCAGGCCGCGGCGGAGACGGCATCGCGGAGGCGATCGGGGCGTTCGTGCGGACGGTCAACGCTTCCTCGCCGTTCCGAGCCTTCCTGCGCCGGGAGCCCGAGCGCGCGCTGCGGTTGCTGACGACCAAGGCGAGCTTGGTGCAGTCGCGGACCATCGAGAAGGTGCAGGCGTTGCTGTCCGACGAGGTCGCGGCCGGGCGGCTGGAGTCTCCGTTGCCGGTAGCGGATCTGGCGTATCTGCTGGTGCGGGTCGGCGAGTCGTTCATCTACACCGACGCGATCACCGGCGAGGAGCCGGACGCGGAGAAGGCCTTAATAGCGGCCAAAATGCTGTTGCGCAGTCGCTAAAGTCTTCTGGTGACCGCTGTCCAGGCCATCGCCCGGATCCCCGCCGCTTCGATCGGCGAGCTGGTATCCCATCCGAAACTGCCGCTCGTCGCCGGGATCGACCAGGAGCGGCCCGCGGTGCATCTCTACTACGCTGAGAAAGTGCTGCGCGAAATCGGCGCGGTGGGGGCGGATTCCGCGGAGTACGGGAAGTTCGGCCGCTGGCCCGTCGTCGCCTGGCATCCGGAACGGCCGGAACTGGTCGTGCCCGGCAGCGGGGAAACGGTGCGCTGGACCCGGAACGGCACCTCCGTGCTGGATGTCGCCGTCTCTCTCGACGTGGCGTTCAGCCCGGACGGCCAGTCGCTGTGGACCTCGCCGACCCCACCCGAGCGCTACGACCGTTCGGACGTCATCGATCTCGACACCGGGGCCGTCACGCCTGCCCCGATGTGGGACGGCGGCATCGCCGCGCATCCGGCGGGAGGGCTGATCGCCACGAAGCAAAGCGACCAGGGCGCGAGCTTTGTGCTCTTCTCCCGTCCAGGCGACCGGCTGCGGTTCCTGGACCGGGCGCTGATTCTGGAGGCCAACTGCTGGGGCCTTCCGGTCTTCAGCTCCGACGGGCGGTACCTGGCGATTCGCGGCAACACCTACGAACACCAGGTCCTGGTATTCGAGTTCCCTTCGCTGCGCCGAATCCTGAAGACCTCGCTCAAAAGGTATTCCATCTCGTCCCAGCTCACCATCGCCTTCGGTGCACGGCCCGGCGCACTGTGGATCGGGACACCGTCCGGCACCTTGCTGGAGGTGGACGTCGAGCGCGACCGAACCAAGAAGCACAAACTGCTCCGCTCGGCAGTGACCGCGCTGGTCGCGACGTCGAACGGCGACCTCGTGGTCGCCGGAGACGGCGAACTCGCACTGGTGCCCGTTCCTTCTCCCCGCACCGTCGCGGATCCGGCCACCGTCGCCGAGTTCCTTGCCAGCACCAAGGAAATTCCCGACGACGGCCTGACGGAAGACCACGTCGTGCACACCGACGGTGTCGGCACTTGGCGGCCGGAGGAACTGGCCACGATCACTAAAACCGCGCCGGGCGACCCGCACTGGCTGCGGCTTCTAGCCGAAGGCAACGCCCGGAGGAGCTGACTCACTTCCGAGCCGCGAGCACCGCCGCATAAAGCTCCTTCGTAGACACCCCAGCCGCACCAGCCACCTCGGCCGCCACGGTCTTCAGTCGCTCCCCCGACGCGACCCGCTCCGCCACCTCCGGCACCAAATCCGACACCGACGCCTGCCGAGGCGTCGCGCCCTCCAGCACCACCGAGATCTCGCCGCGCACCCCGTCCGCTGCCCACTCGGCAAGTTCCGCGAGTGTGCCGCGTTTGACCTCTTCGTACGTCTTCGTCAGCTCCCGGCACACCGCAGCCCGCCGCGAACCGCCCAGTGCGGCGGCAGCGTCGGACAGCAGGGACGCGATCCGGTGCGGCGATTCGAAGAACACGACGGTCCGGCGTTCGCTCACTAACTCCGCGAACCACTTCGACCGCTCGCCGGGCTTGCGCGGCGCGAAGCCCTCGAAGCAGAACCGGTCGCACGGCAGCCCCGACAACGCGAGCGCCGTCGTCACCGCCGACGGGCCGGGGAGGCAGGTGATCGGCAGGTCCTCCTCGACGCAAGCGGCCACGAGACGGAAGCCCGGATCGGACACGCTCGGCATCCCGGCGTCGGTCACGACCAGCACCGTCTCTCCCCCGTGCAGTGCCTCCAGCAGCTTCGGCAACCGGGCGGTCTCGACGTCTTCGTAGAAGCTGACCACCCGCCCGGTTGGCGACACGCCGAGCGCGGAAGTGAGCCCGCGCAGGCGCCGGGTGTCCTCGGCCGCGATCACGTCCGCCGAGCCCAGCGCCTCGATCAGCCGGGCGGACGCGTCGCCGGGATCGCCCAGC
This sequence comes from Amycolatopsis sp. CFH S0740, assembly GCF_004522315.1. Classification (NCBI taxonomy): domain Bacteria; kingdom Bacillati; phylum Actinomycetota; class Actinomycetes; order Pseudonocardiales; family Pseudonocardiaceae; genus Amycolatopsis; species Amycolatopsis sp. CFH S0740. The sequence continues at coordinate 10,840 of NZ_SDLS01000010.1, forward strand.
GGGGTGGCGGCGAGGACGAGCCGTCCGGGCGCAGAAGTCATGGCAGTCAGCCTAACCAGACGCCGCCGGTGGATCAGGCCGTACTATCGGGCCCCGTGACCGCGCTGCTGACCCGTGCCGACGACGAGAGCGTGCGGCCGGACCCGGTCGACGCGCGCCGTCCCCCGACCGACCGCGAAGCCACCCTGCTCGGCCGGGCCATGCCCGGCGACCGGCTGCGCGGCTGGATCGTCACGATCGTGCTGACCGTGATCGGCGGCGTCGTCCGGCTGCAGAACCTTGGCCTGCCCACTGACCACGGCAGTCCCGTCTTCGACGAGAAGCACTACGTGCCCCAGGCCGCGCAGATGCTGCGCAACGGCGGGTACGAGGACAACGCCGGGTACGAGCTGATCGTGCACCCGCCGCTGGCCAAGGACTTCATCGCCTTCGGCGAGTGGCTCTTCGGCTACAACGGCTGGGGCTGGCGGCTGATGTCGGCGGTGGCAGGCACGTTGATCGTGCTGCTCACCGTGCGCGTCGCGCGCCGGCTGACCCGCTCGACGCTGCTCGGCGGCATCGCGGGCGTGCTGGTGATCTGCGACGGCGTGCTGCACCTGCAGTCGCGGATGGGGATGCTGGACATCTTCATCGCGTTCTTCGTGCTCGCCGCGTTCGCCTGCGTGCTCTGCGACCGCGACCAGGTGCGGCAGCGGCTGGCCGCCGCGGTGCGCGAGGGCTGGATCGGCGAATCGCAGTGGGGGCCGAAGCTCGGCTTCCGCTGGTGGCGGTTCGCGGCCGGGCTGATGATCGGCCTGACCTTCGGCGTCAAATGGTCGGCGCTGTACTACATCGCGGCGTTCGGCCTGCTCACCGTGTTCTTCGACGTCGCGGCCCGGCGCGCGGCGGGCGTGCAGCGGCCGTGGGTCGGGACGATCCGGCGCGACGTCGCGCCCGCGCTGTGGGCGATCCTGGTCGTGCCGGTGCTGATGTACCTGGCGGCGTACTGGGCGTGGTTCGCCAGCGAGACCGCGACCGACCGGCACTACACCGAGATCAAGAACCTCGACCCGGGCATGTTCGGCTGGATCCCGCCCGCGCTGCGCTCGCTCGGCAGCTACACCGCCAACGTGCTGCATTTCCACGAAACCCTGCTGACGCCCAAGGACAATCCGCATCCGTGGGAGTCGAAGCCGTGGACGTGGCCGATGGGCCTGCGGCCGATGCTCTACTACTACGACGGCGACGTCACCGGCTGCGGCGAATCGCGCTGCCTCGGCGCGACGATGCTGATCGGCACGCCCGCGATGTGGTGGCTGGCCGTCCCGATGCTCGGCTGGGGCCTGTGGCGCTGGTTCTTCCGCGCGGACTGGCGCTACGCCGCCGTGCTCACCGGCTACTTCGCCGGCTACCTGCCCTGGTTCACCAACATCGACCGGCAGATGTACTTCTTCTACGCCACGCCGATGGCCCCGTTCCTCGTGCTCGGGCTGGTGCTGGCGCTCGGGCAGATCCTCGGCAGCGCCAAACGCGGATTCGAACGCCGGGGCACCGGTCTGCTCGTCGTGTCGCTCTACGTCGGGCTGGTGGTCGCGAACTTCGCCTGGCTGTGGCCGATCCTCAACGGAATCCCGATCACGAACGCCCATTGGCAGGCGGAAATGTGGCTGCCTTCGTGGCGCTGAAGTAAGCGCCCGGCGGCACCCCCACCGCCCGGCGGAAGGCGGCGACGAACGCGCTGGCCGTCGCGTACCCGACCCGGTGCGCGACGGTCGTCATCGGCGTTCCCTTCGCCAGCAACGGCAAGGCCGCGCGCAGCCGGGCTTGCGTGCGCCAGGTCCCGAACGTCATCCGGCAGTCGCGGACGAACGCGCGGGCCAGCGTCCGCTCGCTCGCGCCGACTTCGCGGCCCAGCTCGGCCAGGCTGCGCGAGTCCGCGGGGTCGGCGAGCACCGCGTCGGCGACGTCCCGCGCTCGCGGATCGGCGGGCGCGGGGACCACGATCGGCGCTACGTCCATCGGCTCCAGCAGATCGAACGCGACGGCTTCGGCGCGGCGTCGGGCGGCGTCGCTGATTCCGTCCGCGGACAGGTGCTCCAGCAGCTCCCGCAGCAACGGCCGGACGATGACGATTCGCGGGGACGGCCAGTCGACCGGGCACTGTTCGGGATCGGCGTAGATGCCGCGCAGTTCGACGTTCCCAGCCGCGCCGGTGCGATGCCGGACCCCGGCCGGGATCCAGAGCGCGCGCGTGGACGGCAGCACCCACTGCGCGTCGCCGACCATCACCGCGGCGACCCCGCGCGCGGCCCAGACGAGCTGGTGCGCGGGATGTTCGTGCCAGGGGAACCAGGCTCCGGGCGCGATCGGGAGGTCACCGAGCAGCATCGCGCCGGTTTGACCGTACTGCGACATGAGGTGACAGCCTATCGTCTTCCGGTCAGCCAGGCCCGTCCCTAGCGTCGGGGCCATGCCGATGAACCTGATGCACCGCAAGCTCTGCAGCTCGGAGAAGTGGGCCGCCGCGGTCGCCGAGGTGCTGCCGGACTGGCTCGCCCGCTTCGAACTGGGCGACGACGTGCTCGAGATCGGACCGGGTTTCGGGGCCACCACGAGGGTGTTGATCGACGCTCTCCCACGGCTGACCGCGCTGGAAATCGACCCGGCGTCGACCCGGTTGTTGCGGGAGAAATACGGGGACCGGGCGGACATCGTGGAGGGCAGCGGCGCGGAGATGCCGTTCGAGGACGGCCGGTTCTCTGGGGTCGTGTGCTTCACGATGCTGCACCACGTGCCGACCGACGAGCTGCAGGACCGGATCTTCGCGGAGGCGTACCGGGTGCTGCGGCCCGGCGGCACCTACTGCGGCGTGGACAGCCAGCTCAGCTTCGGATTCCGGCTTCTGCACCTTGGAGACACGATGAACGTCCTCGACGCGGGCACGCTGCCGGGGCGGCTGGCGGCGGCCGGGTTTGAGCAGGTGCGGTTGGGGATCGAGCGCAAGCGGCTGGAGTTTTCCGCGGTGAAGCCGTCGTGAGCGGCTGCGCCGGTTAGAACCGGCTGCTGAGTCTCAGGACGTCGCGGACACTGACCGGCCTGTCGGCGTGGTGACCATGGTCTTTGTGGTGATCATGCGGCGACGGGCAGAGCAGGGTTTTCGATGGGATCCTGAGTTCGTCGCCGCGGTCGCCCGGGCGGCTCACGGCGATAAGGTCAACGTGGTGCGGTTCTGCCGCGAGCACGGCCTGTCCCGGGACGCGCACCTGGGCCGGACACACCGCCACCGTCTACTGGCAAGGCGACCGCGTCACCGTCATGACCGGTGGCACCCTCGTCCGCCAGCTCACCCTCGGCAGATCAGTACGCTACCAACGCCTCACCAGCCAAAGACTGTCCGGAAAGTCCTGAGACTGGCCTGTCCGTGAGGTCCTGAGACAGGACAGCCAGTTAGAACCGGACTAGCCGCTCACGAGACTCAGCGGGACGACCGGCGCGGCACGATCTGCGTGACCGGCCCGTCCAGTGCCTTGCCCTGCCTGCTCAGCCAGCCGTCGACCTCGCGCCGCACCGAGTTCAGTGTCGGGCGGCGGCGCGGCTCCGGGTCCAGCGACGCCGCCAGGATCCGGGCGTGCACCGAACGCTGCGGCAGGTGCGTGACCGGATCGGCCCGCGCCGCGGCCATCAGCGCGGCCATCGGCGTCTCGCGGGTGCCGCGCGGAGGCTGGCCAGACAGCGCGTAGCTGACCGTGGCGGCGAGCTGCCAGGCGTCCGACGCCGGGCTCGCCGGGGAACCCATCGCCTGCTCCGGCGCGACGAAATCGGGCGTGCCGATCATCATCCCGGTGGCGGTCATCTTGGAGTCGCCCTGGCTGCGGGCGATGCCGAAGTCGATGAGGTGCGCGATGCCCGCCGGGTCGAGGATGACGTTGGACGGCTTCACGTCGCGGTGCAGCACGCCCCGCTCGTGCGCCGCGACCAGCGCGCCCGCCATCGTGGACCACAGCCGGCCGGCGGCGACGTCGTCGATCGGGCCCTGTCCGTCGACCACCTCGGCGAGCGGGCGGCCCTGCAGGTACTCCATCACGAGCGCGAGCCCGTCCGGCTCCTCGACCAGGTCGTACACGCGGACGCAGTTGGGGTGGTTCACCACGGCCAGCGCCCGTGCCTCACGCTGCATGCGCTCCTCGGTGTCGCGGTCGGGCGCGTGCGCGATCTTGAGCGCGACAGTGCGGTTGAGCTGCGTGTCGACGGCTTCCCAGACCGTGCCGAACCCGCCGTGCCCGAGCTGGCGGACGCGCCGGTACCGGCTGCTGCCCGCGTTGCGCGAACCGGGCGGCGGCGGGATCGCGCCGGGCGCGGCGGCCAGCATCCCGGCGGGCGGCGGCTCCGGAGCGGACGCCAGCGCGGTGGCCGGGTACTGCTTGTTCTGCGGCGGCGGAGGCGGCGGCAGCTGCTCCCGGCGCGGCGGAGGCGGCGCGGCGGGCGGCTCGTCGCGGCGCGGCTCCGGCCGGTTGATCACCGACCACGGCGGCGGGCCGACCAGCGCGACCGGGATCAGTCCCAGGATGCTGAACGGCAGGAACCCGAGCCAGAAGTGCACGGCGGTGTTGGCCGACATGCCCGAACTCGCGACCGCCATGACCACGAAGGGAATCCAGAAGAACCGCGACGGCCACTTCGGCCCGCGACGGAACGCGGTGCGCGCCTGCAGCATCACGAACAGCAGCGAACCGACGGGCAGCACGGTGAAGGCGAGCAGGTACAGCGCGTACGACAGCTTGAGGCCGCGCGGGTAGAAGAGCGTCTCGAAGACGTTCGGCCCGCCGCCGAGGTAGGTCTTCTGCACGCCGATGAACGAGCAGTAGTTCGTGCTCAGCTTGGCGGTTTCGGAGGCGGACAGCCCGCTCGCGCTGCCCGCGTTGGCCGCGCGGAAGGTCTCCGAGATGCCCGAGGCCATCAGCCACGGCAGCACCAGCACGCTGACCACGCCGATGAGCCCGAACACGGTGAGCGTCGTCGCGTCGTACCGGTTGCCGGTCCCCTTGCGGACGATCGCCACGATCAGCGCACCGGCCGCCGGGAAGAGCGCGACGAGCGCACCCGCTGTGGTCGTCGCCCACACCCAGTCGCCGGGGCAGAACCCCGGGCCGAACAAGGTGTGCGCGAGCGAGAGCAGCGCGCTCGCGATTCCGCTCACCGGCTGGTTCCCCTCACTGTCAGTGTCGTCCTGGTGCCGCTGCGCGGCTGTTCCCCACGGTCCAGCTTAGGACGCACACGGCCTTCGCGGGGTTGCCGGGTCGCGCCGGGATCGTGATCCACTGCATCGTTCTCGCCTGACCTCGCTGACCTGCGTTCCGCCGGGGGAAAGGCCATCATGAGGGCAGATTCGGCCGTCGGAAGTCAAAGGAGACCTCGTGGGCGCGTACACCGAGACGTATCGACGCAGTCTGGACGACCCCGAGCGGTTCTGGCTCGAAGCGGCCCGGGCGATCGACTGGACGCAGCGGCCCACCCGCGCGCTCGACTCGTCCGCCGCGCCGTTCTACCGCTGGTATCCCGACGGCGAGCTGAACACCTCCTACAACGCGCTCGACCGGCACGCGGACGGCGGCCGCGGCGCGCAGGACGCGCTGATCTGGGACTCGCCGGTCACCGGACGCAAACGCCGCTACACCTATGCCGAGTTGCGGGACGAGGTCGCGACCTTCGCCGGCGCGCTCGCGTCGCTCGGGGTGACCCGCGGCGACCGCGTGATCCTTTACCTGCCGATGATCCCGCAGGCCGTCATCGCGATGCTCGCCTGCGCGCGGATCGGCGCGGTGCACTCCGTGGTGTTCGGCGGGTTCGCGCCGAAGGAACTGGCCGCGCGGATCGAGGACGCCAAGCCGAAGCTGATCCTCGCCGCGTCGTGCGGGATCGAGCCGACCCGGGTCGTCGAGTACAAGCCGATCATCGACGCCGCTCTCGAGACCACCGAGCACCAGCCGGAGCACGTCGTGGTGTTCCAGCGCGAGCAGGCGCGCGCGGAACTGTCCGGCGCCGACCTCGACTGGACCGAACTCGTCGCCGACGCCGACCCGGTCGATCCGGTTCCGGTGAAGGCGACCGACCCGCTGTACATCCTCTACACGTCCGGCACCACCGGGCGGCCGAAGGGCGTGGTCCGCGACGCGGGCGGGCACGCGGTCGCGCTGGCATGGTCGATGGGCGCGCTGTACGACGTCCACGCCGGGGACGTCTGGTGGACGGCTTCCGACGTCGGCTGGGTCGTCGGGCATTCGTACATCGTCTACGCGCCGCTGCTGGTCGGCGCGACAACCGTGCTGTACGAAGGAAAACCCGTCGGGACCCCGGACGCGGGCGCGTTCTGGCGGGTCATCTCCGAGCACGGCGTGCAGGCGCTGTTCACCGCGCCGACGGCGTTGCGCGCGGTCAAGAAGGTGGACCCGGACGCGGACGAGCTCAAGAAGTACGACCTGTCGCGGTTCCGCACCCTGTTCATGGCGGGCGAGCGGCTCGACCCGGAGACCTACCACTGGGCGCACGACATCCTCGGCACCCCGGTCGTCGACCACTGGTGGCAGACCGAAACCGGCTGGCCGATCGCGGCGAACCCGCGCGGGCTCGAACCGATGCCGGTCAAACCCGGGTCGGCGACGAAACCGGTGCCCGGCTGGGACGTGCGCATCCTCGACCAGGCGGGCGAAGAACTCCCGGCGGGCCGCGAGGGCGCGATCACGTTGAAACTGCCGCTGCCGCCGGGTTCGCTGCCGACGCTGTGGGGCGACGACGAGCGCTACCGCGAGGCGTACCTGTCGCGCTACCCCGGCTACTACCTGACCGGCGATTCGGGATACCTCGACGAGGACGGCTACCTGTTCGTCATGGGCCGCACCGACGACGTGATCAACGTGGCCGGACACCGGCTGTCGACCGGCTCGATGGAAGCCGTGCTGGCCTCGCACCCGGCGGTCGCGGAGTGTGCGGTGATCGGGGTCGCGGACCAGCTGAAGGGGCAGGTGCCGCGTGGTTTCGTCGTGCTGAAGTCCGGGGTGGAGGTGCCCGAGGAGCAGTTGCGGGACGAACTGGTGGCGCTGGTCCGCCGGGACATCGGGCCGGTGGCGGCGTTCCGGGACGTGTCGGTGGTCAGCGCGTTGCCGAAGACGCGCTCGGGGAAGATCCTGCGCAAGACGATGCGCGGGATCGCCGACGGACGCGACGAGGCGGTTCCGTCGACTATCGAGGATCCGTCGGTGCTCGACGCGTTGCGGGCGATTCTGCGACCCTGAGGACCCGCCAGGCAGGGCGAAAGTACGTGAGGGGAACCCTGAGGGAATCTGATTCCCTCAGGGTTCCCCTCACGTACTTCACCGGGACCACCCAGCCCCGCTGCCGGGAAACCCCGTCCCGGCGAACGGGACATCACGTGCCAGCCGCCCCTTTCGGGCGTTGTCAGCCCGCCCGGAGTGGTCTATACCTCTTGGAGTCCGCCTTCTCCGCGACGCGACCGGAGGTATGCCGTGAGGAAGACCCTGTCCAGGGCCGTGCTTGGGGTGACCGTGCTCGGGCTCGCCGCGGTGGGAGTGCCCGGGCCGGCCGCGGCGAGTCCCGCGCCCAGTGAACGGCAGGTCACCGACCTCGTACCGGTCCCGGTGCATGCCGTGGCGAAGGCGGACGCCACCTTCCGGCTCACTCCGCTGACGGTGATCCGCGCCGGGCACGGCACCGGCGACGTCGCCGGGTACCTGCGCGGCCTGTTGCGGCCCGCGACCGGGTTCCCGCTGCCGGTCGTCCCGGTGAGTCCGGGGCTGTCCGCGATCTCGCTCGACCTCGGCCACGCCGACCCGCGCGTCGGCGACGAGGGGTATCAGCTCGACGTCACGAAGAACGGCGTCCGGCTGCGCGCCAACACCTCCGCCGGGCTGTTCACCGGCGTCCAGTCGCTGCGGCAGCTGCTGCCGTCGGCGATCGAGGCGAAGACCGTGCAGCACCGCGCGTGGACGATCGCCGGCGGCAGCGTCCTCGACTACCCGCGCTTCGCCCACCGCGGCGCGATGCTCGACGTCGCGCGGCATTTCTTCACGCCGGCGCAGGTGAAGAAGTACATCGACCAGATCGTCCAGTACAAGATCAACACGCTGCACCTGCACCTCAGCGACGACCAGGGCTGGCGCATCGAGATCAAAAGCTGGCCGCGGCTGGCGACCGAAGGCGGCAAGACCGCGGCCTACGGCGACCCGGGCGGTTACTACACGCAGGAGCAGTACCGCGACATCGTCGCCTACGCCGCGAGCCGGCACGTGACGGTCGTGCCGGAGATCGACATGCCCGGCCACACCAACGCCGCCCAGTCGGTCTACGCGGAACTGAACTGCGACGGCGTCGCGGTCCCGCCGCGCACCGACATCGAGGTCGGTTACAGCTCGCTGTGCATCAACTCGCCCACCACGTACCGATTCGTGGAGGACGTGATCCGCGAACTCGCCGCGATCACGCCCGGCAAATACATCGGGATCGGCGGCGACGAAGCACATTCGACGCCCGCCGCGGACTACAAAACCTTCTACGAGAAGGTAAGCCCGATGGTCGCGAAGTACGGCAAGCTGATCACCGGCTGGCACGAAATCGCGAAGACTCCGTTGCCGACGTCCGCCGTGCCGCAGTACTGGGACCAGGGCGGCCCGAACGAGGACGTGGCCGCCGCCGCGGCGCGCGGGAACAAGTTCGTCATGTCGCCCGCCAACCACGCGTATCTCGACATGAAGTACACGGAATCGACGAAACTGGGCCAGGATTGGGCCGGTCTGGTCGAAGTCCGCGACGCCTACGAATGGGACCCGGCGACGCTCGTTCCGGGGGTCGAGGAGAAGTCCGTGGCCGGGGTCGAAGCTCCACTGTGGACGGAAACCATCCGGACCAACGACGACATCGAGTACATGGCCTTCCCGCGCCTGCCCGGCGTCGCGGAAATCGGCTGGTCGCCGCGAGCGTCCCGGACCTGGGACGGCTACCGGGACCGCATCGCCAAGCAGGCGCCGCGCTGGGAGGCGCAGGGAATCGACTTCTACCGTTCACCCCAGGTCGACTGGAAGTAACCCCTTCGCTCGGTCCACTTTGGACTTGATCCCTTTGCGATAGCTTTCGGGCAGCGCGGTCGACGTCAGCACGCGCTCGGCCAGCTCCAGCATCGGCGCCGGGTCAGGCAACTGCGCGTAATTCGCCGAAGCGACCAGGAAGGTCTCCGCGACGGTCGGTCCCTCGGCCCGCTCCACGACCTCGAGCGGACCGGCCGTCGGGACCGTACCCGGCCGCAGCACGCGCAGGTACCAGCCGCAGCGATTCGTGCTGATCATCGCGGGAACGACGTCCTTGCGCCCGGTCCGCATCGCGAGCTTGAAACACGGGTGCCGCGGCTGGGCGATCTGCACGAGTGCTTCGCCCCAGGCCCAGACGTCGCCGATCCGCGCGTCGGTCTCGAGCGCGCCTTCGACGGACAGGTTCTCGCCGAAGTCACCGTGCGCCACGGAGTACCCCTCGGAGGTCCACACCGGGTAGTGCTCGATCGGGTAGACGTAGACGGCTTTGTCGGGCCCGCCGTGCACGGAGAGGTCCGCTTGACGGTCACCGGTGAGGTTGAGTTCGGACAGTGCCAGCTCCGGAGCGGTGACCCGGGTTTTCCGGATGGCGCTCAGAACGGGCTGGTCCCGCTGGTGGCCGAGGACGGTCGGCTCGCCTGCGTAGACGTCTTTCAGCGACAGCATGGGATGAACCTAGCAAGGGGCCCCGACTATTTCGACGGGTCCGGGAAGCCAGAGGTCAGACTGCGCGCGTAGACCGTCTCCTCGATGCCCGGCTTCACGAATACCGAAAACTTCGCGTGGTACGGCGTCTCGAGGTGGGTGTACAGGTCCGCCTTCGCCTTGGGATCGCAGGTCCAGCCGAACTGCCGCATCTCGTCCGCGTCGAACGGAGGCCGCGGCTCGGGGTCGCTGACCGGCCACTTGCGGGTCGGGTTCGCCGGATCGTCGCCGTACTGCTTCAGGAACTTGTCCACGCAGGACTTCGACGCGACAAAGGAGAACGCGAGCCGTTCGGTGAGCCTGGGCTGGACGTCGAAATGGAACTCCTTGACCGGACAGGACGGCAGCGTCATCTGGAACCTGGCCGAGGCTTCTTCCCAGCTGACGCCGTCCTCACTGCCCGGATACGCCCGCGGGTCCGGCTGGCCACCGCATCCGGCGACTACCGCGACGGAAAAGAGAATCGCGGCTATCGATTTCTTTGTCATTTTCCCTGCGGCGATTACTAGTTCGGGTAACCGGTCGTCAGACTATAGGCGTACACCGTCTCCTCGGCACCCTGTTTGACGAACACCCAGAACGACGAGCCATTCGGTGTCCGGAAACCGTGGTACAGAGCGGAGCGCTGCTTCAAGTCATAGGTCCAGCCGTATCGCTCCGACTTGTCCGCTCCGAACGGCGGAAAGTTGTCGTCCCGAGGCCATTTCAGCCCCGGGTGAGCAGGGTCCGCACCGTACTTCGTCAAAAAGCCGTCCACGCAGGAATTCGCGGCCTCGAAAGTGAAAATGAGATGGTCCCGAAGCCGGGGCTGCACGTCGAACCGGAAAGCCTTGGTCGGACACGACGGCAACGCGATCGCGTACCGCGCAGCAGCCTCTTCCCAGCTCACTCCGTCCTCGCTGCCGGGATACGCCCGAGGATCCGGCGGCCCGCTACACCCGGCCGCCACCAGGGCGAGAAGAACGACAACAGCAGGCTTCTTCAACACTTCTGCTCGCAGAAATCAGTCAACCCCCGAACCACAAGGAAGCTTAATGGCGCGCTCAACCAGCCGTCAACAAACAAACGGCGGCACCCGGTGAGCGGGAAACACTCACCGGGCGCCGCCGTAGCGGACCTGTCCGGTTATCCGTTCAGCTCAGCCGACTCCTCGTCGCTGAGCAACCGGGACCGGATCAGGAACCGCACCCCCTCCGGAGCCTCCAAAGAGAACCCGCTCCCCCGTCCCGGCACCACGTCGATCGTCAGGTGCGTATGCCGCCAGTACTCGAATTGCGGACCGGACATCCATACCGGCACCGCGTCGATGCCCTCCACCGTCAGGTCGCCCAGATGGACGTCGCGAGCTCCGACCCGGAATTCGCCGGCCGGGTAGCACATCGGGGCGCTGCCGTCGCAGCATCCGCCGGACTGGTGGAACATCACCGGTCCGTGGACTGGCACCAGCCGCCGCAGGAGGTCGGCGGCGGCTGGGGTCAGGTCCACCCGCTGCGGCATCAGAAGAAGCCCAGCGCCTGGTCGGAGTAGGAGACCAGCATGTTCTTCGTCTGCTGGTAGTGGTCCAGCATCATCTTGTGGTTCTCGCGGCCGATGCCGGACGCCTTGTAGCCGCCGAAGGCCGCGTGTGCCGGGTAGGCGTGGTAGTTGTTCACCCACACGCGGCCGGCCTGGATGTCGCGGCCCGCGCGGTAGGCGGTGTTGCCGTCGCGGGACCAGACGCCGGCGCCGAGGCCGTACAGGGTGTCGTTGGCGATCTTCAGCGCGTCGTCGTAGTCGTCGAACTTCGCCACGGACACCACCGGGCCGAAGATCTCCTCCTGGAAGATGCGCATCTTGTTGTCGCCCTCGAAGACCGTCGGCTGCACGTAGTAGCCGCCGGACAGGTCGCCGCCGAGGTCGGACTGCGCGCCGCCGGTCAGGACCTTCGCGCCCTCCTGCTTGCCGATGTCGATGTAGGACAGGATTTTCTCGAGCTGGTCGTTCGAGGCCTGCGCGCCGATCATCGTCTCGGTGTCGAGCGGGTTGCCCTGCTTGATCTTCTTCACGCGCTCGACCGCGTCGCCGAGGAACCGGTCGTAGATGCCGGACTGGATCAGCGCGCGCGACGGGCAGGTGCAGACCTCGCCCTGGTTCAGTGCGAAGAGCGCGAAGCCCTCCTGCGCCTTGTCGTAGAACGCGTCGTTGGCCGCGGCGACGTCGTCGAAGAAGATGTTCGGGCTCTTGCCGCCCAGTTCGACCGTCACCGGGATGATGTTTTCGCTGGCGTACTGCAGAATCAGCCGCCCGGTGGTGGTCTCGCCGGTGAACGCGACCTTGCGCACGCGGTTGCTCGACGCGAGCGGTTTGCCCGCCTCGACGCCGAAGCCGTTGACGATGTTCAGCACGCCCGGCGGGATCAGGTCGCCGATGATCGACAGCAGCAGGTGGATCGACGCCGGGGTCTGCTCGGCGGGCTTCAGCACGATCGCGTTGCCCGCGGCCAGCGCCGGGGCGAGCTTCCAGACCGCCATCAGCAGCGGGAAGTTCCACGGGATGATCTGCGCGACGACGCCGAGCGGCTCGTGGAAGTGATAGGCGACGGTGTTGTCGTCGATCTGCGAGATGCCGCCCTCCTGGGCGCGCAGCGCGCCGGCGAAGTAGCGGAAGTGGTCGATCGCGAGCGGGATGTCCGCGGCGAGGGTCTCGCGGACCGGCTTGCCGTTCTCCCAGGACTCGGCGACCGCGATCTTCTCGAGGTTCTGCTCCATCCGGTCGGCGATCTTGAGCAGGATGTTCGCGCGCTCCTCGGGCGAGGTGCGGCCCCACGCGGGCGCGGCGCCCTCGGCCGCGTCGAGCGCCCGGTCGATGTCGGCCGCCGTCCCGCGGGCGATCTCGGTGAAGGTCTTCCCGGTCACCGGCGTCGGGTTCTCGAAGTACTGCCCGCCGGCCGGCGCGACGTATTCGCCGCCGATGTAGTGGTCGTAGCGGGTCTCGTAGTCGACGACGGAGCCGTCGGTGTTCGGTGCGGCGTATACGGCCATCTTGCCCTGCCTCGTTGCTGGTCGGTGACGGTCGGCGGCGACCGTAGGCCGGGCAACGTTGCGCCGACGTTGCAGCCTTGTGACCAGGGTCTCTACTCTCGTTGACGTGGCAGAGGCGCCCGAACCCGACCTGTTGCGCGATCCGGAGTCGTACGCGCGGCTGCTCCGGCATGTCCGCGAGGCGGTGCTGTCCGGGTCCACCTCGCCGCGTTCGCCGCGCTCGGTGGTGTCAGCGTCGTGGGAACGCTCGCTGGCCGCGCGCGTCGACCCGGACGCCGGCGAGGCCCCGCTGATCTGCGAGGCGGACGAGCTCTCCGACCTGCGCGCGGAACATCCGCTGGCCCCGGTGCTGCCGCTGTTGCGCGAGATGCTGGTGAGCATCGCCGACGACGCCGAGCACATGATGATCGTGACCGACGCGAACGGGCTCATCCTGTGGCGGGAGGGCGCGACCGGCGTGCTGCTGCGCGCGGACCAGGTCGCGCTCACCGAGGGCACGCGGTGGAGCGAAGAGGCGATCGGCACGAACGCGATGGGCACCACGCTCGCGACCGGGCAGCCGGTGCAGATCTACTCCGCCGAACACCTCGTCCGCCGCTATCACACGTGGACCTGCGCGGCGGCCCCCGTACGCGATCCGGACACCGGCGCGTTGCTCGGTTCGATCGACGTCAGCGGACCTCTGCGCACGGTGCATCCGGCGATGTTGTCGCTGGTCACGGCCACCGCGCAGCTCGCCGAGGGGCGGTTGCGAGCGCAGCTGGCGGTCCGCGACGAGAAGGTGCGGCGGGCGAACATGCCGCACCTGGCGTCGTTGCGCGGACGCCCCGGCGCGCTCCTTTCAGCGGGCGGACGGGTGCTGGCCGCCGAAGCGTGCACCCTTCCGTCCACTGTGGAGGTACGGAAAGGCGGCGGCACCGTGACGCTCCCGGACGGCCGGATCGCCACCGTCGACCCGCTCGACGAGGGCTACCTCCTGCGGATCGCCACGTCCGGCTCCGCGACCCGGCGGAAGTTGTCGCTCGAGTACCTCACCGATGGCCCTGGATCGACCACTGTGGACGGTCGGGACATCCCGTTCACCCTGCGGCACGCCGAATTGCTGACTCTGCTTGCGCTTCAGCCGCGCGGTTTGTCGGCGGAGAAGCTGGCGCTGCAGCTGTACGGCGAGACCGGCAATCCGGTGACCGTGCGCGCCGAGATCCACCGGTTGCGCACCCAGCTCGGCACCGGGGTGCTGCAGACGCGCCCGTACCGCCTCGCGGCCACGGTGGACGCGGATTTCCTGCGCGCCAAAGCAGCTCTGCGCGCCGGGGACGCCGCGGCGGCGGTCCGGTCGTTCCAGGGCCCGCTGCTCGCGGAGTCGGAATCGCCCGCGATCCTGGAGGAACGCGAGTCGATCAGCGCGCAGGTCCGGCAGCTCGCGTTGAACAGCCGGGACGCGGACACGTTGTGGGCGTTCTGGGAAACCTCCTGTGGTGTCGATGATCTGGCGATCCTGGACGCGCTGGCCTCGGTGCTCGAACCGTCGGATCCGCGGTTGGCGGCGGTGCGGACGCATCGGGCCCGGCTGGGTTGATTCTTACCGTGCCACAGCAGTCTCCCTGATCGCCTCGTCCACCGGAGCCGGGTAATTCAGCTCCAAATACAACTCCCGCAGCAACAAGCCGTCCATGTGCTGCACCGTCAGCCCCGGCTGTTTTCCGCTCAGCCCGTTGAGAAATCCGCCGAGCTTGAACGCACCGCGCACCGGCCAGGAGGGCATGGGCCGGACCCGGCGCGGTCGTCCCGCTGCTGCCGCCAGCCGGGCGAACATGTCCGCCCACTGGAGATTTTCCTCTGCTACCGGGACATCCGCGCCGGATGCTTGCTCCAGCGCGTCCACCGTCGCGACGCCAACGCCGCGCGCACTCGTCGCCGCGGTCCCGCCGGGAGGCGCGAAGAGCGGCGAGTTGGAACGGACCCACTTGACGATCGGCACCGACCACTGCGGCACCCGGTCCTCCGCAACGCCGAAGACAAACGGCACCTCGATCACCGCCACCTGCAACCCCGGCCCAGCCGTTTCGCGCGCGACGCGGGCCTGCTCCAGCCGACTACGCACGTACGGATGCTTCGCGGCCAACCCCCACTCAGGGTGTACGCGGTCGAAGTACGTGTAGTACGACCCGAGCACCGCCGCGCGCGTACAGCCTGCTTCGCGCGCCGCGCGCAACAACGCGGCGACAGGCGCGACATTGCCCGCGCGCAGCCGAGGCTCGACCGGTCCGCGTCCGACCGCACGGTCGTCCATGCCACCGGCGAAGACGACACCATCCTGTCCGTCGAGTGCTTCGCGCAGCTCGGCGTGCGAAGCCTTCGAGACGTCGAGCGTCCGGTCGACTCCTGCACGCGCCGTCCGCGCGACGGCGGTCGTCTCGTGCCCGCGGTTCCGCAGTTCGTCGAGCACGTGCTGGCCCAGCAGTCCGCTGCCGCCCACCACCAAGATCTTCATGGTCCGTTCCATTCGGGCTTGTCGTCAGCCGCACTGCATCAAGCAGCGGGCAGCGTCGAACCGGCCTGCCTTCAAATCGTCCGGCCGGATGAGCCAGTACAACATTCCGACGTCGCCCCACATCATGTCGGTTTCCTCGGCGCTGTCGAACTGGGCGAGCAGCACCCAGCGGGCCGCTTCCTCCTTGTGCCGCGGATCTTCCCACCCGCCCTCGAGCACTTCCGCCGCGATCTCGTTCTCCACGGCACCCTGGACTGGTGCGGCAAGGCCGCCGACCTGATGCCGCCGCGTGCCCTGGGCGACTTCCCACGTCATCTCCCCGAACACATCGGTGCCTGCCCGCCCAGGACCGAGGACCGTCTTGACCGCTTCGGCCAGAGACTCTCCGCTCGCGATCGTGGTGTGGTCCAGCAGGAAGTGCTCTCGTTCCGGCGCGGTGGCCACGATTTCCGCGACAACGTCCCGGCGCGGGTACGGATCGAGGCCGGACGGGGGCGTTCGTTCGGCGACGGGAGTGCCTGCGGGCACGAAGAGCACTCGGTACCCGTCGGCGTCGCGGGGCAGATCGTGCTGGTAGCGATCGGGGGTGTAGCGGCCGTCGAAGCAGAAGAACAACAGCGTTCCGGCCTCCGGCAGCGGGATGGTCACGAACTCGCGCGGCAGCGTCGCGCAGTCCACCGCGGCGACGAACGTCAGCGGCCCATGGTCCGCCCAGGCAGGCCATTCCACCGCTTCCGGCAACGCCGGGTTTCCGCCGAGCTGCCCCACCCGTGGACCGGTGCCGCGGGACACCAGCCGGATTCCGGGTTGAAACAACTCGATCCATTTGGCCGCCACCTCAGCGGGCAGCCGATCCTGAGCGAGAGCGCTGAGTCGATCTTTCCATGCCGTCACTCCGTCATGATGGCGCGGCACACCGACAAAAACGCTCGAGCAGCTTGCCCGGCAGAGGTCTTCGCCGCCCCTGCCGGGCGCCGCGATCAGGGGAAGATCACGTCCGAGCAGGAGTAGAAGGCCTCGCCGGAATCGGGCCAATGGCGTTGCCAGATCGAGTAAATCAAGTGCCGGCCGGTGCGCCCGGCGGGGATGTTCGCCTGGAGCTGATAGGCGTTGCCCGCGATCGGCGGGTTGTCCTGCTTGTAGAACGGGGTGTCTTCGAGGTCGGACCACTTGAGCGGTTTCGTCGGGTCGTAGCCCGGCTTGGTGACGTACAGCTCGAAGGTGCCCTCGTGCGCGGCGGTCAGCTGGTACTGGAAGGTGTACGGGCCGCCGCTCGGCAACGTGGTCGCCGGCCAGTCGTCGCGGGCGAGGTCGAGCCCCTTGTACTTGTCCCGGCCGGCGCTGCACAGCTTGCCGTCCGGAATGATCTCGCGGCTGCGGCCGCTGGCGTCGCCGATGTTGACCTCGTCCCAGTCGTAGATCGGCCAGCTGTCGCCGACCGCGATGGCGGCCTTGCACGCGGCGGACTGCGGATTCTCCGGACCCTCCTGGAAACACTGCATGATCCGGCTGATCGGGTTGCCCATCGAACCGTGCGCGAGGGCGGGGACGGCGGTGAACACCGAAACCGTCCCGAGCACGGCGGTCAGTATCCCGACTTTGACGGCGGAGCGGGAAAACTTCATCGCGGGTTCCTCTCATGAGAGGTCTAGACCACACCCAAGGGTAAGGGAGCGGCAGCGGCGCGCTGTAGACCCGAAAGTCGGACGCCCCCGAGGTAGACACCGTCTACCTACTTTGATAGACAGTGTCTACAAGATGAACCAGGGGTTACGGAGAGCGGAATGGGTTTCCACACGTTCGTCGCCGTCGGCGACAGCTGCGCGGAGGGGCTGGACGATCCCTACCCGGATCACAGCCGGTACCGCGGCTGGGCGGATTACGTCGCCGGGCGGCTCGCGCGCGACGAAACCGCTTTCCGCTACGCCAATCTCGCCGTTCGCGGGCGGCGGCTGGACCAGATCGCCGCGGAGCAGCTGCCTGCGGCCGAACGGCACGAACCGGATCTGATCGCGTTGTTCGGCGGCGGCAATGACGTGATGAGCCGCGGCTGGGACGCTCGCACGGTCGCTCGGCGCGTCGACACCGCGATCCGGCAGTGCACCCAGATCGCGCCCACCGTCGTCACCTTCACCTTGAGCGACATCGCGCATCGCATGCCGCTCGGCGGGCGGATGCGACCGCGGGTCACCGCGCTCAACGACGCGATCCGCGAGGCCTCGGTCAGCTACGGCGCGAAGCTCGTCGACCTGTGGCCGGACCAGGCCGCGCACGATTCGCGCTACTTCGGGCCGGACCGGCTGCACCTGTCGCAGGCCGGGCATCTGCGCGTCGCCGGGCACGTGCTCGACCGGCTCGGCGTCACGCACGACGGCAGCTGGCTGGAGCCGCTTCCCGGCGCTCCGGCGCAGGGCAGCGCGATCGCCGACCTGCGCTGGCTGTGGCAGGAGGTGCTGCCGGTCGGGATCACGCGGCTGCGCAACCGGCTCACCGGCCGGTCCCCTGGCGACGGCTTCCTGCCGAAGCGTCCGGAGCTGCTGCCGGTGGCCTTCTCCGAAGCTCAGGTATGAGCGCGCGACAGCGGTTGATCCGCACCGCAGCGGATCTGCTCGTCGGCTCCGGCGTCGAGGCCGTGACGTTGCGCGGTATCGCGAAGGCGGCAGGCGTGTCGCACGGTGCACCGCTTCGCCACTTCTCGGGACGCGCGGAGTTGCTGTCCGCCGTAGCGACGCTTGGCTTCACACAGCTGCTCCATCGCGGCGCACAGTTGCCCGACGGCACCCCGCGCGAACGCGTCACGGCCGCCTGTCACGCGTACGTCGACTTCGCGGTGGCGAACCCCGCCATGTTCGAGCTGATGTTCCGTCGCGACCTCATCGACCCGGAGGAGCCAGGGCTGGTCGCGGCCAGCAGCGCCGTCTTCGACACCTTCGCCGAACTAGTGCGGCTCGACCGCGCCGAAGCGGACGACGATCGACTGCGTCCGGGTACGGATCCTCGGCTGGTCGCGGCGTCGCTGTGGGCCGCGTTGCACGGTCTCGCGCAGCTGTGGTTGTGGGGCGGGCTGGCCGGAGCCAGCTTCGCGCCTTCGCCGGAATCGGCGTTGGCGGTGACGCTCGACGCGTATCTGGGGTGAAGCTCAGCGGAGAGCCCGGAATCCTCCCCACCCCTGGCTCTCCGCCGAACAGCGGGAATGGATGACCATTCAAAAACGACCGTAACCGCTCGATCGCGTCCGCGGAATCCGCCCTTCGCCGCAGCCTCGGGTAAACCCTGGCGGTAGGCGGCCTGCCGCGATCGCGGTACGGAATTGGGAAACCGCCGGTCAGGCAGGTAGTTTCGGGCGCGTGATGCGGATCCTGCGGGCGCGGCCGCTGTGCACGGATTCGCTGCTGGCAGCCGCGGTCGGACTATTCCTGTTTGCCGGAGCGGCGGTCCACCACGGCTCCCTCGGCGACCGGCCGGGGCTGTTCGGGCTGCTGCTCGCCGCGGCGGGCGCGGCACCGCTGGTGATCCGCCGGCGCTACCCGATCACCGTGCTGCTCGCGGTGACCCTGCTGGTCGGCGCGTTCGCACTGGCCGGGTACCGCGCGACGCTCGGCCGTCCTGACCTGCTGATCGCCGCGTACACCGTGTGGGCGCGCTATCCGGTTCGGCAAGCCTGGCCGCCGTCGCTGTTCGCGGTGGCCGGCTTCGAGGTCACGATGCTCGTCGGCGACAGTTCGAATCCGATCGGCGACACGGTGATCGCGGTGCTGCAAGCGTCCGCGACCGTCCTTATTGGACACTCGGTCTACCTCCGCGGGCTCGCCCTGCACGCGACCGCGGAACGGGCCGACCGCGCCGAACTGGCGGTCGTCGAGGAGCGGCTGCGCATCGCCCGCGAACTGCACGACGTTGTCTCGCACCATCTGTCGGTGATCTCCGTGCAGGCCAACCTCGCGCGGTACGTCTTCGAGTCCGCGCCGGACACCGCACGCGGCGCGCTCGACACGATCACCGGCACGACCACCGAGGCGCTGGACGAACTCCGCCGCCTGCTCAGCGTGCTGCGGCCGCCGCACCACGAGCCGGGCGAATACCGTCCACAGCCGGGTCTCGAAGAGCTTCCCTCGCTGGTCAGCCGGGTCCGCGAGGCCGGGCTGACCGTGCGGATGCGGGTCGC
This sequence comes from Amycolatopsis sp. CFH S0740, assembly GCF_004522315.1. Classification (NCBI taxonomy): domain Bacteria; kingdom Bacillati; phylum Actinomycetota; class Actinomycetes; order Pseudonocardiales; family Pseudonocardiaceae; genus Amycolatopsis; species Amycolatopsis sp. CFH S0740. Next base: position 30,298 of record NZ_SDLS01000010.1, read on the forward strand.
CGGAACGCCGCGGACGTTGCCGTCGGGGCAGCAGCTGTGCGCGTACCGGGTCGCGCAGGAAGCGCTGACGAACGTCTTGAAGCACGCGCCGGAATCTTTCGCGACGCTGGACGTCGAGTACCTGTCCGACGCACTGCGGCTGAGCGTCGCCGACTCCGGCGGCGGACCGCGCACCGACGGCAATCCCGCCGGTCACGGCCTCGTCGGCATGCGGGAACGGGCGCGTATGTACGGTGGCGAGATCGAAATCGGGCCTCGCGAACCGGCGGGGTTCGAGGTGGTGCTGACCCTCCCGTACTCGGACCGGACCGGCGGAGAACCGAAGTGACCAGTGTGCTCGTGGTGGACGACCAGGATCTCGTCCGCGCTGGCCTCGTCGCGCTGCTCAACGCCGCGCCGGGCGTCGAGGTCGTCGGCGAGGCGCGCGACGGGATCGAGGCCGTGCACGAGGCGGCGCGACTGCGGCCCGAGGTGATCCTGATGGACATCCGGCTGCCCGGTCTCGACGGCGTGTCGGCCACCGCCCGCATCCTCGCCGGGCCGGACCACCCGCGCGTACTGATCCTGACCGTCTTCGACCTCGACGAATACGTGTACCGCGCGCTGCGGGCCGGCGCGGCCGGATTCCTGCTGAAGGACAGCCCGCCGGAGACGCTGATCTCCGGCATCCAGGCGGTGGCGCGCGGGGACATGCTGTTCGGCCCGACGATCACGCGGCGGCTGGTCGAGGCTTACACGAGCGCGCCGCCCGCGGAGCCCGCGCCGGAACTGAGCGGGCTGACCGAACGCGAACGCGAGGTGCTCCGGCTGGTCGGCACGGGAATGCCGAACGCGGAGATCGCGGCCCGGTTGCTGGTCAGCGAGGCGACGGTGAAGACGCACCTCAACCGGCTGATGCCCAAACTCGGCATCTCCAGCCGGGCGCAGGCGGTCGTCGTCGCTTACGAAACCGGTTTGGTCCGGCCAGGGCGGTAGCCGAATTCGCGGCGCAGCACGCGTTCTCCTCGGCTCTCGTCCATCCAATGTGGACAGTAACCCTCGGCTGACAGCCGCGACCAGGCCGTTCAGACCCGAGCCGGCCACGGCTGCGACGAACCGGGCGCCCAGTGTCACTCCCGAACATCTGATCGAATATTGTCGTACCCCACGCCTACCGTGCACCCCATGCCGGTCCGCACGGGCCGCGCCTGCTGGAGAGGGGGGTCATGCCCGACCACGACACGTTGCTGGAGCGCGTGCGGAAGCTGCTGGCCAAGGCCGAGGACCCGGCCGTCACGCCCGCCGAAGCCGAGCTGTACAACACCAAAGCGGCGCAGCTGATCGCGCGGCACGGGATCGACAACGCGATGCTGGCCGCGTCCGGGCAAAGCGGCGACGACATCACGGTGCTGAAGCTGCCGATCTCCAATCCGTACAGCCGTGACAAAGCCAGCCTGCTCACCAGCATCGCGTACCCGTTGCGCTGCCGGACCTTGCTGCACCGGGTCGGCCAAGGGGTCGAAGAGGTCACCGTGTTCGGCTTCCGCACCGACCTCGCTCGGGTCGAGCTGCTGTTCACCAGCCTGTTGCTGCAGGCGAGCACGCAGCTCACCCGGGTGCGGCCGGAGGAACGGGTGTTCCGCGAATCGCTGGCGGCGTACCGGCGGACGTGGCTGCACGGTTTCGCGCGCGCGGTGCACGAACGGCTGACCGCGGCGGAGGAGAACGCCGCGCGGACGTACTCCGACGTCGCCGGCGGGAAGTCGGCGGAACTGGTGGTGCGGGACCGGACGGCGCTGGTGCAGCAAGCCTTCGACCGCGAGTACGGCGATCTGCGCTCGGCGGCTCCGCGACGGTTGTCGGGGTCCGGGTACCGGGAGGGGCACCGGGCCGGGACCCGGGCGAATCTCGACCCGGCGGCGCTGGGAAGGCGGCGGTCAGCGCTCCCGGTGCGCTGACCTGGAGGGTGTCGTGCTGCGCATCGAAGACCTCGCCGCCCGGCCGGAGCTGCGCGTTCCCGCGCTCCAGCTGGGATTCGTCGGCGGGGAGTTCCTCGGTCAGGGCCTCACCGCCGGGCTGGCGAGCTCGAGGCGGATCGCCCCGGAGTTTTTCCTGGTCCTCCTCGACGACAATGTTCCGGTAGCGCGGGCGGCGGCGATACCCGTCGCCTTCCCCACCTCAGAGCGGACTGAACTGCCTGACCACGGCTGGGACGGTGCTCTCGTCTGGGCCGCCGAAGACCACCTCGACGGACGGGAACCCACCACGCTGGTCGCGCTGGAGGTGTACGTCGCGGAATCCGCGCGCGGGCAAGGGATTGCCGCCCAAGCGCTCGTGGAGTTGCAGAACCGGGCGCGCCGGGCTGGGCTTTCCCGGCTGGTCGTGCCGGTGCGGCCCACCGGCAAACCGCCCTTGGAGTCCATTGTGGACTATCTCGGCCGAGGCACCGATCCGTGGCTGCGCAGTCACGAGCGGCTGGGCGCGAAATTCCGGAAGATCGCGCCGTTCGCGATGACCGTCACCGGCACGCTCGCGCAGTGGGAGCAGTGGACCGGCATCCGGCTCGAAGACGGCCACACCGTCGTGCCCGGCGGAATCGCCCCGGTGCTGGCGTCGACGGAACAGGATCTGGGCGTGTACGTCGAGCCGAACGTCTGGTACGAGCACCCGCTCTGACTACGCCTGCTCCCAGCCAGGCAGCCAAACCCCGTCCCCTGGTTCCTGCCCGGTCACCAGGTGATCGCGCAGCTTCCGCACGTCCGGATGCGCGGGCTCGCGCCGCCACAGCAGCGACATCGGGTACACCGGCGTCGGGTCGACCACCAGCACGCGGCGGAGGTCGTACTCGTCCGGCCAGAAGTAGCGCGAGCCAGCGCCCACGAACGTCGCCAGGTCCGGCGAGGTCGCCAGTTCGTCCAGCATCGTTTCGTTGCCGAAGACCGGACCGGACACGTCGATGGTCAGGTCGAACGCCTCGGCCAGCTCCGCGTAGTACGCGCCCCATTCCATGCTCGCCGACAGCCCCGGCATCCAGATCCGATGGCCGACGAGTTTCGCGATCGGCACCGACGGCAGGTCGGCGAACGGGTGGCGCGGGCCGACCAGCAGCTCGTGCGCGTCGTAGTCCACCACCCCGCTCGTCACGCCGCCCGGCAGGTCGCGCTTCGGCACCCCGCGGAACGCCGCGTCGACCGAACCGGCCGCGACCGCGGCGACGGCGGCGTCAAAGCTCAACTCGGCGCCGGTGGTCACGATCTCCAGCTCCACCTCCGGGAACGCCCGGTGGAAGCTCAGTGCCAGCTGCGCCGACTTGGTCCGCCGGTTCAGCACGTCCACCCGCAACGGCCGCTGCTCCGGGCGCACCGCGGCGAGCGCGCTTTTCTCGGCGTCGAGCAGTACCCGGGCGTGCGGCAGGAACGCCTCGCCGTCGCTGCTCAACCGGGCCCCGCGCGCGGTGCGGGTGAACAACTGCACCCCTAGCTCGCGTTCCAGCGCGCCGACGCGTTTGGACACTGCTTGCTGCGTGATCCCCAGCTCCGCGGCCGCTTCCTGGAACTGCCCTCCGTCCACGACGGCGACGAAGGTCCGCACGAATTCCAGCTCCACGGGCCAATCCTAAGCGCTCGCGCCGCCCGCCGTGGCGAGTCAGCCCAACCCCGCTACTTGTCTGAGGAGTTGTGCTACGCTCCGCCTCGATGTTCACGCGCTTCCTTCTCCTTCGCCGCCACGGCGGGGCCTGACCGGACCGGCCCCCCGCCGTGGGGCAAGCACGCGCGCCGGTCGGCTCCCGACCACTCGAAGGACCGCAGATGAACACCGTTTGGAACCGGCAGCGACCCTCTCGCATGCCGTCGTACCGCTACCGCGACGTCTACCAGCGCGTCGACGTCCCCAACACCGGCCGCGCCTGGCCCGGCAACCGGATCACGCAAGCCCCGCTCTGGGTGCCGGTCGACCTGCGCGACGGCAACCAGGCGCTGGCCGAACCGATGGACCCGGCGCGCAAACGCCGGTTCTTCGAGCTGATGATCAGCATGGGGTACAAGGAAATCGAGGTCGGCTACCCGTCCGCCTCGCAGACCGACTACGACTTCGTCCGGCTGCTCGCGGACACCGACCTGGCTCCGGAAGACGTCACCATCGTCGTGTTCACCCTGGCACGGCGGGACCTGATCGAGCGCACCGTCGAGTCCGTCCGCGGCATCCGCAACGACGTCGTGATCCACCTGTACACCGCCACCGCGCCGACCTGGCGCACGGTGGTCCTCGGCCACGATCGAGCGTCGCTGAAAGAACTGATCCTCGACGGCGCCCGCGACGTTCTGCGCGCGGCCGGCGACCGGCCGAACATCCGCTTCGAGTTCTCCCCCGAGGTCTTCAACCTCACCGAACCCGACTACGTCCTGGAAGTCTGCGACGCGGTCACCGAAACCTGGCAGGCGAGCCCGGACCGTCCGGTGATCCTCAACCTGCCGGCGACCGTCGAGATCGCGACGCCCAACGTGTACGCCGACCAGATCGAATACATGCACCGCAACCTCGCGCGCCGCGATTCGGTAATCCTCTCCGTGCACCCGCACAACGACCGCGGCACCGGCGTCGCCTGCGCCGAACTCGCCGTGCTGGCCGGTGCCGAGCGCGTCGAGGGCTGCATTTTCGGCAACGGCGAGCGCACCGGGAACGTCGACTTGACGACGCTCGCGCTGAACCTGCACGCACAGGGCGTCGACCCGATGATCGACTTCTCGGACATCGACGAGATCCGCCGCACCGTCGAGTACTGCAACCGGATCGAGGTCCACGCGCGGCATCCGTACGTCGGCGACCTCGTGCACACCGCGTTCAGCGGCACCCATCAGGACGCGATCAAGAAGGGGTTCGCCGAACATCACGCACGCGCCGCGGAAACCGGTGTGCCCGCCCGCGATCTGGACTGGCGCGTCCCGTACCTGCCGATCGACCCGGCCGACCTAGGCCGCGATTACGCCGCCGTGATCCGGGTCAATTCGCAGTCCGGCAAGGGCGGAATCGCTTATCTGCTGGAAAACGAGTACGGCATCGCGCTGCCGCGGCGGCTGCAGATCGACTTCGCGCGCCGCGTCCAAGGCCACACCGACGGCTCCGGACACGAGGTGACCGCGACCGAACTGTGGCAACTCTTCGAAGCCGCCTACCTCCAGCCGAACCCGGTAATCACGTTGTCCCGCTTCGAAAACTCAGCCGACGAGCACACCAGCATCACCCTGCGCGTCGACGGGATCGAGCACACCAGCACGCACACCGGAACCGGGCCGGTCGAAGCGCTCACCGCGGCGCTCGGCGAGCACGGGCGGAAGGTGGACATCGTGGCCTTGCACCAGACGAGCATCGGCTCCGGCAACGACAGCGAAGCGTTGACGCTGCTGGAATATCGCACTGACAGCGGTACACAATGGACAGCCGGACGCGACCGTTCGGTGCTCGCGGCCAGCCTCACCGCAGTGGTAAACGCGGCATAAGCTCAGCGGTGCGAGCGCGACCTGCGCTCGCACCGCCTCAGCCGTTACCGCGAAGAAAAGCCAGCACCGCCAGCACTCGCCGATTCCCGTCGTCCGTCGGCGGGAGGTCGAGTTTCGCCAGGATGCTTCCGACGTGCTTGCCCACCGCGGCGTCGGACACCACCAGCCGCCGGGCGATCGACGCGTTCGAGTGCCCCTCGGCGATCAGCGACAGGACTTCCCGTTCCCGCGCCGACAGCCGGGCGAGCGGGTCGGCCCGGCGGCGCAGCAACTGGCGCACCACCTGCGGATCCACCGCCGTTCCGCCGTCGACGACCTGGCGCAGCGTGGCGACGAATTCCTCGACGTCGACCACCCGGTCCTTCAGCAGGTAGCCGACGCCGCGTCCTTCGGCGGAGTCGAGCAGTTCGGCCGCGTGGTGGTGTTCGACGTATTGGCTCAGCACCACCACAGCCAGCTCCGGCCGCGTGCGCCGCAGTTCGACCGCGGCGCGCAGGCCCTCGTCGGAATGGCCGGGCGGCATCCGGATGTCGGTGAGCACCAGGTCCGGACCGTGCTCGCGCACCGCGGCGTGCAACCCCTCGGCATCACCGACCGCGGCGACGACCTCGAACCCGAACCGCTCCAGCAACCCGCACAATCCCTCGCGCAGCAGCACCTCGTCTTCGGCGAGGACGACCCGCATCGACTCTCCCCTCAGCACGGCAGCTCCACTCGCACGACGGTCGGCCCGCCGACCGGACTGCGCACCCACATCCGGCCGCCCAGCACGGCGACCCGGTCGCTCAACCCGGTGATCCCCGTGCCGCGCGACGGCTCAGCACCGCCCGCTCCGTTGTCCCATACCTCAATGGTAAGCACCCGACCGACAATTCCGGCGGTCACCGAGGCGCAACTGGCCGCGGAATGCTTGGCGACGTTGGTCAGCGACTCGGCCACCACGAAGTACGCCGTGGACTCCACCGACTCCGGCAACCGCACCGGCACCGACACGTCCACGGTGACCGGCACCGCGCATCCGTCGGCGAGCTCCTCCAACGCGGCAGGCAAGCCGAGTTCAGCGAGCGCGCGCGGATGGATTCCGTTGATCAGCTCGCGCAGCTCGACCATCAGCTTCTTGGCCTGGTCATGTGCGTCCGACACGGCCTTCGCTGCTGCGGAATCCGGCGGCAGATCGACCTTCGCGAGCCCGAGCTGCAGACTCAGCCCGACCAGCCGCTGCTGCGCGCCGTCGTGCAGATCGCGTTCGATGCGCTTGCGTTCCGCGTCGAACGCCGACAGCAGCCGGGTCCGCGATTGCGACACCTCGGTCAGCTCGCCGCGGAGCTTCTCGGCGGCCCCGTCGGTGAGCAGCGAACGCGCCAGCATCGCGTGCAGGCCAGCGAACCCGGACAGCAGATAGCCGGACAGAACGAGCAGCACCACCCCAGCCAACGCGTACGGCACCGCCCCGCCAGGGGTGGATACCTCAGTGAAGCCAACAGAAATCGTGTCATGCTCGTTGACGAGCAGCGGGCTCGCCACCAGAACCACCGCGAACAACGCGACCATGCCAGCCACCGAGTACAGCGCGGGAATCGCGGTGCACAACAGCACCGCGTACCCGAGTTCACGCCACGCCGCCGGTTCGGTGTAACGCGTCCGCATTCGGGGCCACCAGCCCGGTTCACTGATCGGTCCAAACGGGACGGTCACCGGGTTGAGGTCGACCATGCGCAACCGCTGCCGTTCAACCCCGGCGACCACCGCCGCCCACGCTGGGCCCGCGCTCAGGAACAGCAGCATGCCGCACACCGAGAACGCCGCGACGAGCCCCAGATCGGAAGTCTGTCCATGCACGACGCGGCTGACCAGCACCGCGAGCGGCAGCAGGCAGAACCCGAACGGAAGGCCGAACAGCAGCGTCATCGGGCCGGTGCTGAGCCCGTACAGCAGCGCCCGCCACGGCCAGGAGGAAATCAGGAATGTCCGATGCGACAAAGCATCCAGCACAGTACGCGGTTTCGAGGTTGTCGAGACGGTAGCCACGAGATCCAGATTAGCCAGCGTGCTGCCCGGTTTCGATCAGCTTGCCCGTAGTCTCGGAGGTAGGGCTAGGCATACCCGGCACGCGGTCCTGGCCTTGACTTCAAGTTAAGTTGAAGTTCTACCTTCGGCGTCGTGACCGAAACGACTGACGCCGGAGTGCGGCGCCCACCGAGATCTCTGCTGGCGACGTTGCTCGGCGTCAGCACCATGACCATCATGGCCAGTGCCACGATCACACCCGCGTTGCCAGGCATGCAGCAGCACTTCGCCGCGGAACCGCACGCGGAGCTTCTCGTCCGGCTGGTGCTGACGTTGCCGGGGCTGGCGATCATGGTGTCCGCGCCGTTGCTCGCCAAGCTGAGCGGCCGGACCGGACGTGTGCCGCTGCTGCTCGCCTGCCTCGCCCTGTACACCGTCGGCGGCGGGTCCGGTCTGCTGCTGGACTCGCTTCCCGCACTGCTCGTCGGACGGGCCGTGCTCGGCATCGGCATCGCCGGGATCATGACCACGTCCACCGCGTTGATCGCCGACCATCACGACCCCGAGGAACACGGCCGCGTGCTCGGATTGCAAGGCGCGGCAATGGGTTTCGGCGGCGTCGTGGCGCTGCTGCTCGGCGGCTTGCTGGCCGCGCTGGACTGGCGCGGTCCGTTCGCCATTTACCTGCTCGCGATTCCGATGCTGGCCCTCGTGCTGCGATTCGTGCCGGACGCGCCCGTCCAGCCGACCGATCCGGCGGACACCACCACGGCCGCGTCGCCGTGGCAGCCACGCCTGCTCGGGTTGTACGCGCTGATCTTCATCGGCGTCGTGGTCTTCTACACCGTTCCGACGCAGGCACCGTTCTGGCTGGCCGAAGTCGGCGGTGCGGGACCGGCGGTCGCGGGAGCCTTGATCGCCGCGGTCAATCTCGTGATGACCTTGGTGGGCCTGAACTTCCGCCGACTGCGGGCCCGTTGGTCCTTCCCCGCGCTGACCATCGCGATGTTCGCCGCGTTCGCCGTCGGGCTGGTCGTCCTCGGTACCGCGAGTGCATTGTGGACGGCCGCGCTGGGCATGGTCGTAGTCGGACTTGGCATTGGGCTGCAGAACCCGACCGTGAACGGCTGGCTGGTCTCCACCGCCTCCCCTGGGGTACGGACCAGGTCGCTGGGGTTGCTGACCTCCGCGTTGTTCCTCGGCCAGTTCTCATCGCCGCTGATCGCGCAGCCGGTGATCGATGCCGTCGGGATGGGGACGACGTTCGTCCTGGCTGGAGCGTTAGCCGCGGCCATCGGGATTGTCGTCGCTGTCATCCATCGGCGATGACACGTAGTCGACGACCTGCGCGTGCGTAGCGAACCAAACCCCGTCGTGCGAAGCGATGTGCTCCAGCAGCTCGGTGAGAATCGTGATGCGGGAACGATGTCCGATGATGTGCGGGTGCATGGTGAGTTGGAAAAGGCCGCCCTCGGCCAAGGCGAGGTCGAACTCGTCACGCCAGATCGGCAGCACTTCCCGCGGCGGGGTGTACGGGCGCTGCGAGCCGAAGCGGTTCATCGTGAAGTACGGCGCGTCGTCGCGGATCCATTCCACCGGAAGCTCGACGATGCCGGTCGGTTCGCCGTCGGCGAGGATCTCGTAGCAGTCGTTGTCCGCCATCAACGAGGAGTCGTAGGCGAGGCCCAGTTCGCGGATGATCGCGAGGGAGCTTTCGGAGAAGTCCCACGACGGCGTGCGGATGCCGACCGGACGCGTGCCGGTGAGCCGCTCCAGCGTGTCGGCGGCCCGGAAGGTGAGATCACGTTCAGCGGTGATCGGCAGTTGGGCGTTGCTTTCGTGGATCCAGCCGTGCAACGCGACCTCGTGCCCATCGTCCACATAGGACTGTGCCTCGCCGTCGTGCAGCAACGCCGACACCGCGGGCATGAAGAACGTCGACGGCACCCCGAACCGCTCAAGCAGCTTCAACACCCGCGGCACGCCGACCCGCGAGCCGTACTCCCCTTGCGAGAGCTTGCCCGGCAGCACGTGGCCGTCGCGCAACGAGATCGTCTCGTGGTCGGAGTCGAACGACAACGCCACGGCCACCCGCGCCCCGCCCGGCCAGGAGTCCGGCCGCAGCGGCCGCCCGGCACGCACGCGCTCGACGTGACCCCGCCAGGTTTGCTCGCTCCACTGCCACGGTTCGGTCATGCTTCCTCCCCCTGCGCCGCGAAGCTCCATCGTATCGCTGTGCCACGATGAGGCACATGCACGACGAAGAGCCCGAGAAGCCGGCCAGCGGGGTCCGGACGATGAACAGCGTCCTCAGCACGCTGCGAGTCTTCGAGGAAGTCGCCCAGCGACAGCCCATCGGCGTCTCGGAGCTGGCGCGGTGCACGGAGATCCCCAAGAGCACCGTGCAGCGTGGGCTGATCACGCTTCAGCAGGCAGGATGGTTGAAAGTCGTGGACGCCGAACGCTCGCGCTGGGGTGTCGCGCCGCGCGTGCTGGCGCTCGGTCTGCGCGACTGCGGGAAGCCGGACCTCAAGGAGCTGGCCGACCCGGTCGTCAAACGGCTCGCCGCGGAGACGAACGAGACCGTCATGCTGGCCGAACGCGACGGCGACAACCTCGTCGTCATCGCCACTCAGCACACCGACCAGGTCGTGCGGGTCGTGCTGGATGTCGGCACGCGCGTCCCGCTGCTGGCCACCTCCGGCGGCACGGCGATCATGGCGCGGCTCGACGAATCCGAGGTCGAGGAGCTGTTCACCCACGAACTTCCCGAGTTCGCCCAGGACCCGGCACCGGATTTCGTCGCCCTTCGCCGCGACATCGCCCTGACCGCGAAGCGCGGGTACGCGCTCAACGGGTCCTCGTCGTGGTACCGCCCGCAGGTGTCGTCGATCGGCGCGGCCATCACGGACCCGGCCGGACGGCCAGTGGCGACGATCACCCTCGCGATTCCCGACACGCGCTACACCCGCGCCCAGGAGAAGACCTTCGCGCCGCTGGTCGTGGCCGCAGCAGCCGAGGTCAGCCGCCTGCTCGCCGAAAGGTGACACGACGCGTGCCGCATTGCGGAATGACGCGTACCGTGTGGTGGCATGAGTGAGTTCCCGGAGACGACCCCGTTGCGCTTGCGCGACGTCATCTTCCGCAACCGCGTCTGGATGTCCCCGATGGCGCAGTACGCGGCGGGCCCGGACGGGCTGCCGACCGAATGGCATCTGGCGCACTACGGCCCCCGCGCGATCGGCGGCGTCGGGCTGGTCATGGTCGAGGCCACCGCGATCAGCTCAGGCAACCGGTGCACCGCGGCCGACCTCGGGCTTTGGAACGAGGAACAGGCGCTCGCGCACCGGAAGCTGACCTCGTTCGTCGCCGGCCACGGCGCGGTGCCCGCGGTGCAGCTGAACGCCGTCGGCCGCAAGGGATCGCACCAGGTCCCGTGGGTCGGCGACGGGCAGAACGGACCGGTGCCGGTCGCCGACGGCGGCTGGGAGCTGATCGCGCCGTCAGCGATTCCGTTCGGCGACCTGGCGATGCCCCGCCCGGCCACCGCGGCTGACCTGGACCAGGTCGTCGAGGATTTCGCGCACGCGACCCGGATGGCCGAGCTGGCCGGTTACCAGGCTGTCGAAATCCACGCCTCGCACGGCTATCTGCTGCACCAGTTCCTGTCGCCGCTGTCCAATCAGCGCACCGACGAGTACGGCGGGAGCCCGCGGAACCGGATGCGCTTCCCGCTGCGCGTGGCCCGCGCCGTGCGAGAGGCGTTCCCACAGGACAAGCCGGTGTTCGTCCGCATCACCGCCACCGACTGGGTCGAGGACAGCATCGCGCTCGACGACGCCGCGGAGTTCGCCAAGGAACTGGCGGCGATCGGGATCGACCTGCTCGACGTGACCTCCGGCGTGCTCGTGCGCGATCGAGGCGCCCGGCCGCCGAACCGGGAAGGCGTGAACGTCGAGTTCGCCGCCGCGCTCAAGGAAGCGTCCGGGCTGGCGGTCGCGCCGGTCGGACAGATCACCGACTTGGCGGCCGCGGGCCAGATCATCCGCGAGGGCAAGGCCGATGCGGTGCTGATGGGCCGTTCGCTGCTGCGCGACCCGTACCTCGCCCTGCGCAACCAGTCCAAAGACGCCTGGCCCGTCCGCTACCACCGCGCTTTCTGAGGGACTACCCGGTGAATCACGAAACCACCCGCCCAGACGGCACGAGAATCCATTACACCGCAACCAGTTCCGCCGACGGGCCCGCGCTGACGCTCATCCACGGCTGGGGCTGCGACCGCGGGGACTTCGACGTGATCGTCGAACACCTCCCGCCCGAGATCCGCGTGCTGGCCGTCGACCTCGCCGAACACGGCGACTCACGGTCGTCTCGCGACACGTGGACCATCGAGGAATTTGCTCGCGACGTAGCCGCTGTGCTGGCCGCCGAGTCGGTCGAATCCACTGTCGTAGCCGGGCATTCGCTTGGCGGAGCGGTCGCGGTCGAGACCGCCCGGCGGCTTCCGGACACGGTCACCCGGGTGATCGCGCTCGATGCGTTGCACTACTTGGGCTTGTTCCCCGCACAGAGCGAGGAAGACGTCCAAGCGTTGCTGCAGCCGTTCCGCGAGGACTTCACCGGTGCGATGCGCGGGATGGTCGAAGCGGGTTCGCCAGAAGGAACCGATCCGTCCTTAGTGGACTCGTATGTCAAGAAGATGGGCTCCGTACGTCAGCCCGCCGGTCTGCACGCGCTCGAAGGCCTCGCACGCTGGGACATGGACGCGGCACTGCACGAGATCGCCCAGCCGGTCGTGCTGTACGCCGTGCGCTCGATCATCGCCAAGGAGGCGATCGACCGCTACGCCGACCGGATCCGGATCGAACTGGTCGACCTCGGCAGCCACCACTTCCCCGTCGAATCCCCGGCGGAAACCGCCAAGCTCCTGGCCGACGAACTCTAGGCCCGTCGTCCGCCATCGACGGACAACGTCGTCCCGGTGACGTACGACGCGGCGTCCGAACAAAGCCAGACCACGGCCGCGGCGGCTTCTTCCGGAGTCGCGAGCCTGCCGAGCGGAGTGATCGCTTCCTGCCGGGCGATCACGGCGGGGTCGCCAGCCCACTTGTCGAACCCCGGCGTCCGCGTCGGTCCCGGGCACACCGCGTTGACGCGGATGCCGTCCGCCGCGTAGTCGACCGCCGCGACCTTGGTCAAGCCCACAATCCCGTGCTTCGACGCGACGTAAGCCGGCGCGTTCGGGATCGCGTACAACCCGCCGTTGGACGCGACGTTCACGATCGCGCCGCCTTTCAGATGCGGCAGCTCGTACTTCATGCAGAGGAAGGTCCCGGACAGATTCACCTGCACGACGCGCTCGAACTCGGCGAGCGTCAGCTGGTCGACGCGCTTGTGCGACGACAACCCGGCGTTGTTCACCGCGAAGTCGAGCCCGCCGTACGCCTCGACCGTCTGCTTCACCGCGGCCTGTACTGAAGACTCGTCGCCGATGTCGACCTGGACGGCCAGCGCCTCCCCGCCGTCCTTCTTGATCAACTCGACGGTTTCCGCCGCGGTTGCCGCGTCGATGTCCAGCACAGCCACCGCTGCCCCGGTGCGCGCGAACTCGATCGCCGCCGCCCGGCCGATCCCGCTGCCCGCCCCGGTGACGAGCCCGCGTCGCCGGCTCACGACAGCGACTCGTGGTTCGCCCAGGCCACGCGGTACGAATGCCGCGCCTGCCACTTCTCGATCACCTCGTGCAGTTCGGGTGCGGTGAAGCTTTTGGCCAGCGTGTCGAGGTCGGCGAGGGTGACCTGGACGATCGCCGTCGCGATCAGCGCCGGGATGGCGTCTTCCCCGGGGATCGGCAGGTGGCGGCGAGTTTCGACCGACTCGGCGAACCCGGTCGCCAGCATGGCCTGTTCGATATCGCTGAGGTACTGATCCAGCTCGCCATCGGGTAGCGGCTGGTCGAACGAAACAATCATCGTGTGTGTGATCATGGTTCAAGTTTTGCCCCGGTTCCGGTTGGACGTCCAAGACCGATTCGCTATTTGGCGATAACCTGGAGGCATGGCTGAACTGGAGACGCGCGAACTCGAGTACTTCCTGGCAGTCGCCAGCGAGCTGCACTTCGGCCGGGCCGCGGTACGGCTGTCGATCGCCCAGCCGGCGCTCTCGAAGGCGATCCAACGCATCGAAACCCGGCTCGGCGTGCAGTTGTTCGCCCGCTCAAGCCGCCACGTCGAACTGACCGCGGCCGGCGAGGCGCTCCAGGAACACGGACGGCACGCGCTCAACGCGGTCAGCGCCGCCGCCCGCAACGCCCGCCGCGCCGGCGAAAGCCACCTGCGCCTGGTGCTCAAACCGGGCGGCGACGCCGGACTGCTGTCCGGGATCCTCGCCGAATACTCCCATCATCCCGACGCCCACCAGGTCGACATCCTCTTCAGCGGCCCCGCCGACCGCGCCGACTTCCTCCTCAGCGGCCGCGCGGACGTCGGCCTCCTGTTCGTCCCGTTCGACGACCTGACCGGGCTTGCCCACGAAACCCTGCATGCCGAGGACCGCGTCGCCATCGTCCCCAGCACGCACCGGCTGGCTCAGCAGCCGTCGGTCCGGCTGTCCGATTTGGACGGAGAAACGCTGCCGTCGTGGAAGGGCGTGCCCGGCGTCGAGGGAACCGGCCCGGAGGTGGCTGACGTGGTCCAGCTGCTGCACCTCATCTCGCTGGAACGGATGGTCGGCGTACTCCCGCGGTCGCTGGTCGACCAGGTCCCGCCGGGCGTGGTCTGCGTGCCGATCGCGGACGCTCCGCCCAGCCAGCTGGTGCTCGCGTGGAACGAGCAGGACCGGCGGCCGCAGGTGGCTTCGTTCGTGAACGCGGCGGTGGATTCGGTCCGTTGACCCGCGGTTGAAGACCAGGCGCGCCGCCCCGAACACCGCAGCCCCCACGACCGCGGGTGCGAGGACGGCTGCCTGCCCGGTCACCCGCACCACGCTAGGGCGACCGAACCGGCGAAACATCCGCCCGCGGTCGATCGCGGGTAGCCGTTGGTCTAATTGCGTTCAATCCCGCGGCCAGGAGTGTCATGCTGGGTTGTGTGGAGGACATCATCGCAGCGGTCGGACCCCGGCTCCGCCACTTCCGGCGGCAACGCAACCGCACCCTGGACGAACTGTCGAACGCGACCGGCATCTCGATCAGCACCCTCTCCCGTCTCGAATCCGGCCAGCGCAAGGCCACCCTCGAACTGCTGCTGCCCATCGCCCGGGCGCACCGGGTCCCGCTGGACGAACTGGTCGGCACCGCCCCGCTGCAGCCGGTCACGCGCAGCGACCGGACCGTCGTGCCGCTCACCCAGCAGCCCGGGCAGTTCCAGTCGCTCAAGATGATCTTCGACGCCGCCCAGTGCGAACCCGATCCGCGCACGCATCCCGGCCACGAGTGGTTCTGCGTGCTCAGCGGCAAGGGCAGGCTCGTGCTCGGCGACCACGACGTCGTCCTGAAAGCTGGCGAGGTCGCCGAATTCGACACCCGGATCCCGCATTGGTTCGGCAGCACCGGCGAAGGCCCCGTCGAAATCCTCAGCATGTTCGGCAAACAGGGCGAGCGCATCCGCGTCCGCGCCAAGACCCGCTGACTACTCCACTTGGCGGCATAACCCCGGGCGTACGGGAAAACCTATGCCCGCACTGAGCTGCGCTTATCGGAACACACCCTCGAAAGTCGGTGCCTAGCACCAAAAATCCCGACTTAACATCCGTGTCCCGCGGACGGACACCCTTTTCCCTCCGCGCGTTTCCTTCGCCCACGACGAGGAGATGCATCGATGCGGAAACTCTTTGCCCTGCTCACTTCCGCCCTGGCTGCCGCGGCCGTCGTCGCCGGCAGCCCGCCGGTTTCCGCGGCTCCGGGCAGCGGGGTGGTGCCCGGGCTGACCGGTGCCGCCGCGAAAGCCGCCGCCGGGACCGCCGCGGACAAATTCCTCAAGCTGCGCCGCGAAAAAGCAGGCCGCTCCGTCAAACCGCGGATCGACGCGCAGCAGCACACCTTCTGGGGTCCCGAACCGCAATTGTCCAGCGGCGCGGACGGAATTCTGGTCACGCACAGTGTCGTCCCCGACCTCCGCCTCTCGAACAGCGCGGACGTCGTCTACGCCCCGACGGTCAAGCCCACCGGCCATTCCTGCATCGAGGTAGTCACCGCGTACGGACTCGACCAAGGCGGTCAGGTCTGGGCTTGGGACTGGTGCGGGACGGTCGGCCCGGCCAAGGTAGTCCCGCTGGACAGCTCGTTCCTCTCCAACTACACGTCCACAGTGGACGGACACCCGGCGTTCACCGTCCAGGAAGTCCAGACCGACGCGAGCGCCAACAGCTGGACCGCGTCGCTCTACAACGTGAAGACCGGCAAGTGGGACGACCTGTTCTCGCAAAGCGGCAGCGACCAGAGCACCCTCAACGAGGGCTGGGACATCTTCGAGCTGTACTCGACCGTCGACCCGTCGACCGGCCAGGCTTACTACTGTTCGGACGCCAAGGGCAAGGTCTTCGAATCCAGCCAGCTGCAGTTGCGCATCGGCGGCCAGTGGACCCCGGCGACGGAGTCGAACTCGCCATTGCAGCCGACCGCCAACCCGAGCCCGAGCGACTACAGCTGCTCGTCGCTGAACTTCGAGGTGCCGACGCCGAACAGCAACTGGCGCGTCACCGTCTAGGCCCCGGCCGGCAGGAGTGCGTGCCACCAGCGGTCGAACGCGGCACTGCACCCCTGCCGGTTGGCGTAATCACGCGCCACCTTCTGAGATATCTCGCCGGCCCGGTCCGCGACCGCCGTGCCTGCCCGGTAACACAACCGCAGCTCCTGCCACAGCGGCGCGTCCTCGATCGCCCGCACCACAATCCCGTCCTGCCGGTCCTCCCGAGTCGCCAACGCCGGCGCGACCGCCATGCCCTCGCGCACCAGATCCAGCAAAGTAGCCAGACACTGCGGCCGATGCGGCTGATCGAGCACGACCCCGCGTTGCCGGCAGACCTCCTGCAAGTACGCCGACCACCGGGTCGTCCACGGCGGATCGTCCGCCCAGGGATACCCGGCGAGCTCCGCCAGCGGTATCTCCGCGCGGGAAGCCAGCGGATGCTCTTCGGCCAGAATCACGAAAACCGGCTCCCGCGCCTGCACGACGACGCTCTCGACGTCGTCCGGAACAATCCGATCCGGAAGCGGCGCAAGGTAAACCAGTGCGAGATCAAGGTCCCCGTCCGCGAGCGCCGCCAACGTCCGGGCCTCGTCCTGCTCCTCGTGCACCCGGACCGCGGGACACCACGGCTGATCCCGCAACCACCTCGCCAACGCGAGATGCAGAAACCCGCTGTACCCGCCGAGGCGAACCGCCCCAGCCGCCTCCCGCCGCGCCCCGGCCCGCTCGGTCAACGCCGACATCCCAGCCAGCACCGCCCGCGCGTCCGCGACGACGTCCTCCCCGAGCGCGGTCGGCACGCATCCCGTCGGCGAGCGCGCGAACAAACTCCCGCCGACCGACCGTTCGACGCGCCGCAGCAACCCGGACAACGCCGGTTGAGAAACGTGCAACGCCTTGGCCGCGCGAACGAGACTGTGCGCGTCGGCGATGGCCACGAGCGCGCGCAGGTGGCGCAGTTCCAGCTCCATGACTCCTCCGGCCCCTCGCTTTGGCCACTGTAACGCCGAAGATCGTGGGGAATTACCGACGCGAGTCGGTACTCAGTCGCTCCCGGCGCAGCGCGTACAGCGCGATGCCGAGGCCAACCACGGTGAGGACCGCGGCCAGCAGATAAATCGACTGCGGCGCACGGGCGATCACCTGCCCGCCCAGCAGCCCCGCGACCGCGGCGGCCAACTGGAACCCGGACGCGTTGACCGCCACCGCCAACGTCGGAGCACTGCTGCCCGCGGCGATCACCCGTGCCTGCATTCCCGGGACAATCCCGAAGGCAAGCATCCCGAGCACGAACACCAACCCGATCATCACCGGTTTGACCGGGCTGCCCAGCCACGCCGCCGCCAGCGCGACCACCAGAGCGGCCAGCATCCAGGCCAGCGACGGCAGCAATGCCCGGTCCGCCCACCGCCCGCCGAGGTAGTTGCCCGCGACCGCGCCGACCCCGTAAAGAACCAGCAGCACGGGAAGCAGCTCGCTGCTGAATCCACTGACGTCGGTGAGCAGTGGCGCGATATACGTAAAAACGGTCACCACGCCCACATTGCCGAGCACGGTCAGGCCGATCGCCTGCCAGACGTTTCGATCGGCCAGTACCCGCAACTCCCCGCGCACCGACCCGGTCGCGGGCTGGGCCGGAACGAACCGCAGCACCAGCAGCAACGCGATCCCGCTGACCACGGCCACCGCCCCGAACGTCGCCCGCCAGCCAAGATGGTGACCGAGAACCGTGCCGAGCGGACTGCCCGCGACGATGCCCAGGTTCAGGCCCATGGTCACCTTCGCGATGGTCGAAACCGCCTTCCCCGGCGGAGCCATGGACACGGCAGTCGCGATCGCGACCGCGAAGAACGTCGCCACCACCAGCCCGGCGACGAACCGCGACACCACCGCGAGCACGTAGCCCGGAGCGAGCGCCGACCCGACATTGCCGGCCATGGACACCACGATCAGCCCGGCGATGAGCGGCTTGCGCGCCACCCGCGCGGTAGCCAGCGTGACCAGCGGCCCGCCGACGATCATCCCGATCGCGTAGGCGGTGACGAGCAGCCCGGCCGACCCGACCGAGACCGACAGCCCGGCGGCGACGTCGGGCAGGATGCCGGCGATCACGAACTCGCCGGTGGTGAGGCTGAAGACAACGAGCAGCAAGGAAAACACCGAGAGCGGCACGGCACCCCACAGTAGTTCTAGTTCGAATGATTCGAGCTAGAACTATCACAGCTCGAATCAGTTCCGCTAGACTCGGGCGCATGGCAGGGACTCCAGGCGTGGACCGCGACGTGTGCAAACTGGTCCACCATCTCGCGCACACGCTGGACGTCCACGTGCGTCGCGTGGCGGAGCAGATGGGCCTGACGCCGAGCCAGGTGATCGCGTTGCGCGAACTGTCCGAGCCGATCACCGCGCGCGAACTGGCCGCCCGAATGGTGTGCGAAGCGTCGAACGCCACCTTCGTCCTGGACCGGCTCGAAGAGCAGGGCCTGATCCAGCGTCAGCCACACCCCGCGGACCGCCGGGCCAAACAGATCGTGCTGACCCCGACAGGCAAACGCCGCCGCACCGAAGCACTACGTCACCTGGACGCACGCTCCCCGCTGACGCCGCTCAGCCCGGTCCAGCAGGAATCCCTGCACGAACTGCTCCGCGCACTGATGCCCGACAGCACGGCCTAGTTCACCGGAAAGCCGACTTTCGTCGCCCCAATAGGTCTGGACAACTCGACAAGTGGTCTAGACAATATGTGCTCAGGGGGCCGCATCGGACCGGAGGAACCGCAATGAAGCGTGCTCGTTTCCTCGTCGTGCTCCTGCTAGCCGCAGCCGGACTGGTCGTCGGCGGGCCAGCGCAGGCGGCGAACCTGCTCGCCAACCCCGGTTTCGAAGCCGGTTCGACCTCCGGCTGGACCTGCCCCGCAGGCGCGGCCGTGAAGACGCCAGTGCACTCGGGCAGCTACGCCCTAGCCGTCACCCCCGGCGCGTCTGACCAGGGCCAATGCACCCAAACAGTCTCCGTGCGCCCGAACACGACCTACACGGTTTCCGCCTGGGTCCAAGGCGCACCGGTCTACCTAGGCGTCACCGGCGGCTCGTCCACCTGGACTAACGCCTCCGCGTACAGCCAGCTCTCACTGTCCTTCACCACCATCGCAACCCAGACTTCCGCAGAGCTGTACCTGCACGGCTGGTACGGCGCCGGCACGTACTACGCCGACGACGTAGTCCTCGACGGCCCAGGCGGCGACACCCCGGGCGCCCCCGGCACCCCAGGCACGCCAACCGTCGGCACCGTCACCAACACGTCAATCGCCCTGAACTGGACCGCGGCCGCAGGCACCGTGACCGGCTACCGCGTCTACGAAGACAACACCCTGCGCGCCACCGTCACCGGAACCACCACGACGCTCTCCGGTCTGACCCCCTGCACCTCGCACAGCTACTCGATCACCTCCTACAACGACCAGGCCGAATCCGCCCACACCCCAGCGGTTTCCGCCACGACCGGCGGCTGCACCAGCACCGGCCTGCCCAAACACGCGCTGATCGGCTACGTCCACGCAAGCTTCGCGAACGGCTCGGGCTACCTGAAACTCGCCGACGTCCCCGCCGCGTGGGACATCATCGACCTGGCCTTCGCCGAACCCACGTCGGTAACTTCCGGCGACATCCGCTTCAACCGCTGCTCGGTTACCGAATGCCCCGGGGTAGAAAGCGACGCGGACTTCATCGCCGCGATCCGCGCGAAGCAGGCACAAGGCAAGAAGGTCCTGATCTCGATCGGCGGCCAAAACGGCGAAGTCCAGCTCACGACCACCGCCGCCCGCGACAACTTCGTCAACTCAGTCGCGGCGATCATCGACAAATACGGCCTGGACGGTCTGGACGTCGACTTCGAAAGCCAGTCCCTGTCCCTGAACTCGGGCGACACGGACTTCCACAACCCGACCACCCCGGTGATCGTCAACCTGATCTCGGCCTTGAAAACGTTGAAAGCCCGCTACGGAGCCAAATTCGTCCTGACGATGGCCCCAGAAACATTCTTCGTCCAGGTGGGCTACCAGTTCTACGGAGGCGCAGGCGGCGGCGACAGCCGAACCGGCGCGTACCTGCCGGTGATCTACGCCTTGCGCGACTCGTTGACGGTCCTGCATGTCCAGGACTACAACTCCGGCCCAGTCATGGGATTGGACAACCAGTACCACACTATGGGCGGCGCGGACTTCCTGATCGCGATGACCGACATGCTGAAGTCCGGCTTCAAAGTCGCGAACACCGGCCAGACCTTCCCGGGCCTCCGAGAAGACCAAATCGCCGTCGGCCTGCCCGCTGCGGTCAGTGCAGGCAACGGCTATGTCTCCCCGGCAGAAGTCCAAACCGCCGTGACCTGCCTGGCCCACGGATCGGGTTGCGGCTCGTACACCCTGCGCGGCGGGCCTTCACCTGCATTGCGCGGGTTGATGACTTGGTCGGTGAACTGGGATCGGTACTACGGCTGGGCTTTCCAGAACGCACACCGACCGTTCCTGGACGGTCTTGGCTGAGCCGTCGGCCAGGGGATCCGGTCTCGGACAGCGCGCCATCGCACTGATCTATACCGCCTATCGTGAAAATTGGCTTCCTTTACCGCGGGTGGAACGCCGAGCATTGACTGCGTGACAGTGCAATGCTGAAAGGCGCTCCATGCCCGGCGAGGTAAGCAGTTCCGTGTTTCCGACCGTGGACGTGCATGCGCACGCCTGGCTGCCGGAAGTCGAGGCGCTCGTGCGGAATCGTCCGGGATACGCGGCGTATGCGGATCTGGAAGAGCTGCGCGCGGGCCGGGAATCGAGCGCGGTGAGCAAACGTCGTTTCGCTGAGCGGCGGGAGCGGCTGATCGATCCGCGCACCCGGATCGAGGTGATGACCGAGACCCAGGTCGACGTTCAGGTCGTCTCGGTCTCGCCAACGCAATACCATTCCTGGGCGGATTCCGCGCTGGCGTGGGAGCTGGCCCAGGCCACCAACGAAGGCATCCGGACGCACTGCGCGGTCTACCCGGACCGGTTATGCGGTCTGGGAGTGGCTCCGCTGCGGCATCCCGGGGTCGCCGTGGCCGCCTTGGAACACGCTGTGCGCAGCGGACTGCGCGGCGTCGAGATTCCCTCCCACGCACCGGATCAGCCGGGCGGGACGGTCGAGCTGTCCGATCCCAGGCTGGACCCGCTGTGGAAACGCGCGGAAGAGCTCGAAGCCGTCGTCTTCGTTCACCCCTGGGGTTGCACCCTCGACGCGCGCTTGGACCGTTGGTATCTGTCGAATTCCGTCGGGCAACTGGTGGAGCACGCGGTCGCTGTGTCGCACTTGATCTTCGGCGGTGTGCTGGATCGGTTTCCCCGGCTGCGTCTGCTTATCGCACATGGCGGCGGATATCTGCCAGCTTGTCTAGGGCGCAATGACCACGCCTGGCTCAACCGTCCCGAAGCCAGCGGATGTCGTGAGTTGCCGAGCACGTACCTGCGCCGGATGTGGTTCGACTCGCTGGTGTACACCCCGGAGTCGCTGCACGCCCTGATCCGTGCGGCAGGCCCCACCCAGCTCGTGCTCGGCTCCGATTACCCATTCGACATGGGCGTCGACGACCCCGTGCGGCGGGTGAACGAGGCGGTGTCCGACCCCGTCGTCGCCGCGGCCATCAGAGGTAGGAACGCGGCGAACCTCAACCTGCTGCCGCGTTCCGCCGCGTCGCCCGGAAACCCTGCGCCCGGCCACCGGTGACCGGTGGGCAATCACCCGTTGGACAAAGGAGGATTTCGTGTCTATGACATTTGGACCCGGTCAGGTGCTGCGCACCCGGTGGTCGTCGGAGGACGACGCTGATCAGTTCACTGTGGACAATCCGGCCACCGGGAAGCCGGTCGCGGTGATCCAGGGCGCCGGTGTGCACCAGGTGGATCAGGCGGTCCGTGCCGCGGATGAGGCGCAGGGCGCGTGGAAAGCCCGCACACCACGGGAGCGCGGGCGGTGGCTCTGGAAAATCGCCCAGGCGGTGCGCGAGCATGGCGACGAGATCGCCGCGCTGGAGTCCAGCGACAATGGAAAGCCGGTGTCCCAGGCGCGCGAGTTCGACGTGGAAGCCGCTGTCGCGATCTTCGAACTGTTCGCCAGTCTCTGTGAAGCCATGCCCAACCAGGTGCGCGACGCGGGCAGCATTCTGGACGTCACCGTGCTGGAACCCTATGGCGTCATCGGTGCCATCGTGCCGTTCAACTGGCCGCCGCTGCACGCCGCAGGCAAGCTCGCCCCCGCGCTCGCGGCAGGAAACGCCGTGGTCATTAAGCCGCCCGAGCAGGCACCGCTGTCGGTGCTGCGCGTCGTGGAACTGGCGCAGTCCGTGCTCCCGGACGACGTCGTGCACGTCGTCCCGGGCACCGGCAAGATCGGCGCCGCATTGGCCGGACACAAGCTGGTCGGCAAGATCTCCTTCACTGGAGCTCCCGCCACCGGGACCGCAGTGATCAAGACGGCGGCGGACAATCTGACCCCCACCCTGATGGAACTCGGCGGCAAGAACGCGTTGGTGCTCTTCGACGACGCCGACCTGGACTCGGCGCTGCCCTGGGCGGTGGAGGGTGGCTTTTTCAACCAGGGCGAAGCCTGCACCGCCGCGTCTCGTGTCCTCGTGCACGCCGATGTTCACGACGAGGTCGCCCGGCGTTACGCCGCCGCAGTGAAACGGCTGAAAGTCGGCGATGGCGCCGACGCGGGTACCCACGTGGGTCCGATGGTGACACCGGCACAGCGCCAGCGGGTGCTGGACTATCTCGACATCGGTGTGGCCGAGGGCGCGACGATCGCGGCACAGGCGGCGCTGCCCGCCGATCCGGGCCTGGCGGACGGGTTTTACGCACCGCCGACCCTGTTCACCGGCGTGACCCCGGACATGCGCATCGCCAAGGAGGAGATCTTCGGCCCGGTCGTCTGCTTGATCCCGTTCCGCGACGAGGCGGAAGCGATCACCATCGCCAACGGTACGGACTTCGGTCTGGTGGCCGGGGTGTTCACCCGCGATTCCGAGCGCGCTCTGCGAGTCAGCCGGGCGATCCGCGCGGGCATGGTGTTCGTCAACCACTACAACCGCGCGTTCACCGGGACCCCGTTCGGCGGGGTGGGCGCCAGCGGCTACGGCCGCGAACACGCTCTGGAAACGCTGCACGAGTTCGGCTACAGCAAGAGCCTCCGGCTGCCCTCCGGCACCGCGGAGATCCCGCGCTGGGCACCGTCCCTGGAAGTCATCGACGCGAACGATTCCTGATTCGCCGCCCGGCGGTCACGTTCAGGTGATCAGGGCGCTCGCCTCCGCGAGGAGACCACGCAACCAGGCATGTCCGGAATCCGGATCGTGCATCGGATGCCACCAGAACGCCTCGACGATGGGTACCGCGTCGAATGGGCAGGGCAGAATCCGCACCCCCGCCGCCTCGGCCATCCCGGCGGCGAGCTTGCGTTGCATCAGCGCGAGACCACCGCTACGGCGAACAAGTTGCAGCATAGGAAGGAAGGACTCCGCGGTCGCGCACACGCGGGGCGTCACGCCGAGAAGTTCCATCTGCCGCCACGCCGGCGTCCGCCCCAACGGGTCGCCGAAGGTGGTGACCCAGGGCAGGCGGCGCAGATCGTCCATGGTCAGCCGGTCTCCGACTTCCTGGTTGCCGGCAGCGACGACGCAGACCCACTGGTCCTGGAACAGATCCATCGACTGCGGCAGATCGATGTACCCGTGCGGCATGAAAACGCCGTCCACGTTCCGGTAGAAGTCCGGGTCCCGGCTCAGCGCTTCCGGAGTCACCGCCTCGAAGCGAACCCCCGCACCGGGCGCCCGCTTTTCCAGCAACCCCACCAGATACGCACCGACGACGCTGATTCCGTAGTCCGAGGAAACGATGGTGAAAACCCGGCTGGAATTCGCCGGATCGAATTCCGGCTCCGCCGAGAACACTCGCTCGACCGCGGCCACGGCCACACTGACCAGCGGCCGCAACTGCTCCGCGAACGGGGTGAGCTGGTAGTGATTCCCGACCCGGGTCAGCAGATCATCGGAGAAATGGCGGCGCAACCGGGCCAGCGCGACCGACAACGTCGGCTGGGTACGGCCCAGACGGTGTGCCGCACCGGTGACCGTGCGCTCGGTCAGCAGCGCATGCAATGCGTGCAGGAGATTGTTGTCCAGGCTGTGCAGCTCAGCCGACTCAGAAACCACGATGAACTCCGACGGGCGACGGTGCGTTATCGCTTCACTCTATACTCCACATGGAGAGTATTTGCTTCCTTTGTTGTGAATGAGGGCGGACCATCGATCCCGTGGCCAGTGAGCCACCTCCAAGGCAAAGGATTACTCGTGGCGATGTCCGATTTGATCGATGTGCACGCGCATTTCACCCCGCCCACCACCCCCGAAGAACGGGAAGCACGATGGCGGTCGATGCGGGAGGCGCAATTCCTCGCGCCAGCGCCTTACCACTGGACTGTGGACGGGGCGTTGGACTACATGGATCGCGCCGGCGTCACGATGCAGTTCCTCAGCAACATCCCGAAGACGCCGGACGCCCTTCGCGCGTCTAACGACTACGGCGCGTCCCTCGTGTCGGATCACCCGACGAGGTTCGGTCTGCTCGCCGCACTGCCCACCGACGACCCGCCCGCCGCACTCGCCGAGATCGAGCGCGCCTCCCGCGACTTGTCGGCGGACGGATTCGCGGTGACCTGCGACTACAACGGCATCTCCCTCGGCGACGCAAGCCTGGAACCAGTGTGGGCCGAACTCGACCGCCGGCGCGCGACCGTGTTCGCCCACCCGGACGCCTATGCTCCCGCGTCCCTGGGCCGTCCGAGCCCGCTGCTGGAAGTCGCCTTCGAAACCGCGCGCACCATCGTCGACATGCTCTACGCGGGCATCTTCCGCAGATTCCCGAACATGCGTCTGATCGTCGCCCACTGCGGCGGCGCGCTGCCCGCCCTGTCCGGACGGCTGCGACTGCTGGGCACGGAAGCCTGGGTGCCGAACCCGAACCAGCTCGACCCCCGCGAGATCCGGGAGCACCTTGCCGGCCTGTATCTGGACACCGCCGCCACCGGCACCGCGCACTCTCTCGCCGCGGCTCTGGCCATGACCACCCCAGACCACATCGTCTACGGCTCCGACAGCGGCGTGCCATGCAGCACGGAGGCAACGCTGGAAGCCAACAGACTTGCCCTGGCAAGCTTCGACGGACTGCCGCGCGATCAACTCGAAGCTATCGGCGGCAACGCGCTACGCCTATTCCCCGAAGCCGCCGCCCGGCTCGGCCGGCAGGTTACGCCCGCCTGAGCAGACTCCGTGCACCCGAACACGGCGGAGACCGTATTGCTACTGCAGCACTGACGAATAGGGAGGCGAAAGGCGCTGCCGTACTTTGCTGTACGGGCACGAAAAAGGCCCTTCCCGGTTACCCGGAAAGGGCCTTTGACTTGCTGTGGAGCTGAGGGGAATCGAACCCCTGACCTTCTCGATGCGAACGAGACGCGCTACCAACTGCGCTACAGCCCCTCAGGAGCGTGAGCCCCTGTTGTTCAGTGCTTGGAAAGCTTAGCAGCGCCCTCCAGGCACCGAACAACGGGGGGTCACTCTCCGACCGCCCGGCGGTACGGGCCCGCGGTGGGCTCGGCGAGTTCCTCGAAAGCGGGGTCTTCGTCGTCCAGGTCGACCACGACTGCCTGCCGGCGAATGCGGGACATCGGGGACGGTTTGCGCTCCACGATGTCGCGCGGCACCTCGGGTGCGACGACCTCGACGTCCTCCTCTTCCTCCTCCTCCTCGAAGGAGTCGTACGCCTCGTAGGCAGGAGCGGGAGCCGTCGTCGCGTAGCGGGCCATCCGGCGCTGCCGGATCTCGTTCTCTATGCGGACCTGTCGGCGGAGGTACACGAGGTAGCCGACGAGGGCGATGTCCACCGCGGCGTGCGCCCACCACGCGAGCGAGATGGCGAATCCGGCGATCGCGGCCGTGACGACGGCGGCGATCAGCAGGATCACGACCACCCGCTGGCGGAACGCGTACTTGGCCTTGGCCGCGATCTCCGCTGCCTCCGGGTCGAAGCCGCCCCGGCCGGGCCGGTAACTGCGGCGTTCGCGGCGCGGTTCGGCGGCCCGTTCCGCGCGCGAAGGCTGCGGAAGCGGCTCCGGTTCGGGTTCGGGCTCGGCGTCCAGGTCAGCGTCGAGCTCCGCCTCGAGTTCGGCGAGGTCATCCTCCACCGAAGGATTCGCATGGTCGGACATGGCGTCGTCCTCCTGTCCCTCGTTGCGAGCACTGCCCCTTCGCACTACCCGGGCGGCCAGCGCGGAGGTTGGCGTCCGCGCGACTTGCTGGCGTTTGCGAGCCACCATGGGCACGAGAACGACGAGCCATGCCGCGGCGAGCGCGACGATGATCACCGAACTGGGCATCTCCCGTCACCTCCCCCGATCCTCTGCTGTAGTCACGCTAGCCACAACAGTCACACAGGAGGCGCAGACTCGCCGGGTTCGATCACGAAAATGCATCACCGCATTAGGTGAATCTCACATGATGTGGTAACGCGTGATCGCACTGGGACGCGTAGTCACCGTCAGGCCAGTTCGGCGCGTCCGGACGCCACCAGCCGGGACACCAGGCCGTTGCCGGTCTCCTCTTTCGTCACGGCGAAACACAGGTGGTCACGCCAGGCGCCTGCGACATCGAGGTACCGCTCGAACAGCCCTTCCTGCCGATATCCGGCCTTGGTGAGCACGCGGATGCTGGCGTTGTTCTCCGGCCGCACGGTCGCTTCGAGCCGGTGCAGGCCGGCGACATCGAAAGCGTGATCTGTCACGAGCGCGACGGCCGCGGTGGCCACGCCTCCCCGGACGATCTCGGACGACACCCAATACCCGATCCAGGCCGACCGGAGTGCGGCGCGGATCACATTACCGACAGTGATCTGCCCCGCGAACTTTCCGTCAACCGTGATCGTGAACGGCAGGCACTGCCCGCGCCGCGCCAGACCGCGCAGCGCCGCCCACTGCGACGGCCACGACCAGAACGCGTTGCGGTCCGCCCACGGCCCGATCCCGGTCGGCTCCCACTCCTCGAGGTGCTCGCGGTCGCGCAACCGGACGCGGCTCCACTCGCCGGCGTCGCGCAGCCGCACCGGGCGCACGGCGAGCACGCCTGCCGGGATCCGCAGGGGGCCGAGCGTGGCGGGCCAGCCGGGGTGCCGGTTTTCGACCGAGTCGGCGAGTGCGGCCACGGATCAGGCGCGCTGGGCGAGGAAGGTGACCTTGACCTGGTCGCCCGCGGCCACCTCGGTGAGATCCTCCTCGACGGTGATGAGGCAGTTGGCCTCGGCCAGCGACGCGAGCAGATGCGCACCCGACGTCCCGAGCGGCTGCACCAGGTACTCGCCGTTCGCCTCGTCGCGCAGCAGCTGGCCGCGCAGGTAGCCGCGGCGGCCCTTCGTCGAGGTGATCGACGAAAGCAGCCTCGCGCCGACCACCCGGCGGTGCGGGTTGCGCGTGCCGCGCGCGGTGCGGATCAGCGGCCGTACCAGCACCT
The DNA here is from genome assembly GCF_004522315.1 of Amycolatopsis sp. CFH S0740. Classification (NCBI taxonomy): domain Bacteria; kingdom Bacillati; phylum Actinomycetota; class Actinomycetes; order Pseudonocardiales; family Pseudonocardiaceae; genus Amycolatopsis; species Amycolatopsis sp. CFH S0740. Next base: position 58,052 of record NZ_SDLS01000010.1, read on the forward strand.
CGAACACCACGAGCGCGCTCATCGGGTTGCCCGGGATGAGGAAGGTCGGCACCGAGTCCGGGCCGAGCCTGCCGAAGCCCTGCACCGAGCCGGGGTGCATCGCGACCCTCGTCAGGTCGATGTGCCCGAGGTCGGACAGCGCGGCGTGCACCTCGTCGCCGGAAGACCCGCCTGCCCCGCCCGCGACGACCACGATCTCGGACATCAGCAGCCGTCCTTCGACGACCTCGCGCAGCCGCTTCGGGTCGCCCGGCACGATGCCGACCCGGCTCACCTCGGCGCCCGCGTCGCGAGCGGCCGCGGCCAGCGCGTACGAGTTGACGTCGTAGACCTGGCCGACCGACGGCGTGCGGTCGATGTCCACGAGCTCGTCGCCAACCGACACGATCGAGACCCGCGGCCGGGGGTAGACCAGCACCTTCGCGCGGCCGACCGCGGCGAGCAGCCCGACCTGCGCGGAGCCGATGGTGTCGCCCTTGCGCACCGCGACGTCGCCGATCTGCACGTCCTCGCCGGTCCGGCGCACGTAGCCGGCCGACGGCACGGAACGGGTGATGGTGACCTTGGCCTGGTGGCCGTCGGTGTAAGCGGTCGGGACGACGGCGTCCGCGAGCGTGGGCAGCGGCGCGCCGGTGTCGACCCGCACGGCCTGGCCCGGCTGCAGCCGTCGCGGCTGACGCGAGCCAGCCGGGATTTCGCCGACGACCGGCAGCTGGACCGGTTCCTGTCCGGCGGTCTGCACGTCGACGCTCCGGACCGCGTAACCGTCGACCGCCGCCTGGTCGAACCCGGGCAGCGCGTGCTCGGCGACGACCTCCTCAGCGCAGAGCAGACCCTGCGCTTCGGAGATCGCGACGCGAACCGGACGCGGGCGCACGGCGGCGTCGAGGGTCAGCGCGATCTGCTCGTCGACCGAGCGGAAATCGCCGGTCTCGGCGGATTCTTCCGTCGAGGCAACGATTTCCGCCGATTCCGCCGCGGCGACGGCCTGAACCGTCGGTTCGGGCACGTCTTCGGTCGGGACGGCAGGGGTGGAATCGAGGGAGTCCGTCATGGGCGATCGTTTCCGATCCGTTCGGTCAGCCAGGTGCGCAGCGACGGCCCGTAATCCGGGTCCTCGAGCGCGAAATCGACGGCGGCGCGCAGGAATCCGCCCGGGTTGCCCAGGTCGTGCCGCCCGCCGCGGTGGACGACGATGTGCACGGGGTGCCCCTCCTGGATCAGCAGCGCGACGGCGTCGGTGAGCTGCAGCTCGCCGCCCGCACCGGGCTCGATCCGGCGCAGCGCGTCGAAAATCGCCCGGTCGAGCAGGTACCGCCCAGCCGCGGCGTAGGTCGACGGCGCGTCCTCCGGCTTGGGCTTCTCGACCATGCCGTGGACCTGCTTGACGTCCGGGTCGCCGGTGTCGGTGACGTCGAAGACGCCGTACGGGGAGATCTGTTCCTTCGGAATGTCGAAGGCGCAAAGCACGCTTCCGCCGTACTGGGCGCGGACGGCCGACATCCGGTCGAGGACCCCGGCGGGCAACACGAGGTCATCGGGCAGGAGAACGGCGACAGCGGTGTCTTCGTCGGTGAGGTTCGGCTCGGCCTGCGCGACCGCGTGCCCGAGCCCGAGTGCCTGCTCCTGGATCGCGACCTCGACGTCCAGCAGCTCCGGCCCGCGCCGGACCTTCGCCAGCAGCTCGGTCTTGCCCTTGTCCTCGAGCGTCTTCTCCAGGTCCGGCTTCGCCTCGAAGTACCGGACGACAGCTTCCTTGTCCGGCGAGGTGACGATCACCAGCCGCTTCGCCCCCGCACTCGCCGCCTCGCTCGCGACGATCTCGATCCCCGGCGTGTCGACCACTGGCAGCAGCTCTTTGGGCACCGCTTTCGTGGTCGGCAGGAATCGCGTGCCGAGGCCTGCGGCAGGCACGATGGCGGTTCTGAAGGTCTGGGTGGTTGAGGCGCCCGTCATGGGCGCAAAGCCTAACCTGGTCTCATGCACGAGCCGGGCAATGAGACCCCGAGCAAGGCGGAGTGGCGGACACGAATCCTTCGCGCCCGCGCCGAACTGCCCCCCGAAGCCCACGCTCGCGAGGCAGCCGCCTTGGCGACCGCAGCGTCGTCAATCCACGCGGAAACGGTGTGCGCGTACCTCCCTTTCGGCACCGAGCCCGGCCAAATCTCCCTGGTGAAAGCCCTGGCCGCGACGGGCGCGCGCGTCCTGCTGCCCGTCATCCCGGACACGCCGGGCCCGCTCGACTGGTCCGAGTACACCGGCCCGGACGCCCTGATCCCCGGACGCCTCCGCGGCGTCCTCGAACCCTCCGGCCCACGCCTGGGCACCGCCGCAGTGGCGTCGGCGCAGGTGCTGCTGATCCCCGCCCTGGCCGTCGACCGCCACGGCACCCGCCTCGGCCGCGGAGCGGGCTACTACGACCGCACCCTGACCGCCGCGCCCGACACCGCCCGCGTGGCCGTGGTGCGCGCAGAGGAGGTCGTCGAGCACCTCCCGGCCGAACCCCACGACGTGCCCATGACCGCCGTCCTGACGCCCTCCGGCCTTATCCGGCTGCCAACGGCTGCCGCTGCCAGGTGAGACCGCCACTCGGCGCGGCTCGGCGGGACGCAGCGTGGGTTCAGCGCGACACGGCTCCGCTCGGCGCCTCAGCGCGACAGAGCTCGGCTCAGCTGCTCCACGCGACGCCTCTCAACGGCTCAACGGCGCGACGGCTCCACACGACGCGGCTCGCTCGGCGGCTCCAGGCGGCACGACGCGGCTCGGCGCGGCGACGTGGCACGGCGCGGCTCGGTCCGGCCCGACTCGGCTCGGCTCGGCTCGAAAGTGGTCAAGACCACTCAATCGGCCAGCCGCGTCCGTTACCGCTGCCCGAACCCGATACCCACCGTCATGGCCCCACCGAACCCGATGGCCGCCACCATGACCCGCCGCCCGAATCCGATCGCCGCCATCCAGCCACGAACCACCCAAACCACGCATCCGCACACAACCCACACCAACACCCGCCCCTCACGACGACCAAAACCGCCGCGAGCAAGCCCGCCCACGAGGCCCCTCCAAACCCCGCCAACCAGCCCAGCAACGGCCCAGCCGACCGGATCAGCCGCAGTCCAGCCACCCACCAACCGCCACCTAGGACGTCCTGACCAGCACTAACCCGCCACCGCCCCTTCCTCGCCCGCACTGTGAGCAAGGGGTAATTGCGCTGAGGGAATGCTGTCCAGCACAATTGGGTTAGCACTCTTGTAGGTCGAGTGCCAGTGCATGAAGGAGCTTCAGTGCCCACGTACCAGTACGCCTGCAAGGAATGTGACCACCGCTTCGAGGCGGTGCAGTCCTTCTCCGACCCCAGCCTGACCGTCTGCCCGCAGTGCTCCGGCGCCCTGCGCAAGGTCTTCAGTTCGGTCGGCGTGGTCTTCAAGGGCAGCGGGTTCTACCGCACGGATTCGCGTGATTCGAGCAAGTCGAGCACCTCCGCGACCCCGGCCAAGACCGAGAGCGCCAAGTCCGACTCGTCGTCCACCACCTCCTCTTCGTCGACGTCTTCTTCGTCCTCGAACACATCCTCCACGACGAGCACGACAAAAACGGCTTCCACGCCCTCCTGACCCCCGAGTTATCCACAAGGGGCCAGTTGTCCACAGGTTCGCGAATCGGCTCTTCCGGCCGGTTCGCGACGTCCTTAACGTCGGATTCGTGCGGCATCCCGCCGTACCGGAACCGACGAGGGGACAACCGTGAACACCTTGCTCAGCCGCCTTCCCGCGCTGCCTGACGTCCGTCTGCCGCGCGGGCGGCGAGCCCGGATGCTCCGCCGGTGTCTCGCGGCGGCCTTGCTCTTGGCCGGCCTGCTCGTCCTGTTTCTCCCGCCCTCCGCACGGGGCGCACCCGCCACCTCGACGGTGGTCTCCGCACGCGACCTGCCCGCGGGCTCAGTCCTGCGCGCTGCGGACGTGCGGACCGTCGCGCTGCCCGACAACCTCCGCCCGTCCGGCGCGCTCTCGGCGACCGACACAGCGGTGGGCCGGCTTCTGTCCGGCGCGGCGCGAGCCGGCGAGCCCATCACCGACGTCCGGCTTCTGGGCAACAACCTCCCCGCAACGGGTGAACCCGGCGCGGTCACCGTGGCCGTCCGGCTCGCGGACGCGGCCGTCGCCGAGTTGCTTCAGCCGGGCCAGCGCGTTGACGTCGTCGCGGGCGCGGATACCACAAATTCCGCGTCTGTGCTGGCCAGAGGGGCTTCGGTGGTCACCGTCCGGCGTTCCGACGACACCGGGAACCGCACTTTGGGCCCGCCGCAGAAGGGTCCGCTGGTGCTGCTCGCGCTGCCGGCACAGGTTGCCACGCAGGTCGCTGCTTCCTCGCTCGAACGACCGGTAACGGTTACTCTCCGCTAACCCGACCCTGTTCCGACGGGCGACGGCTGTCTGAAGGCGGCCAGACGCCTGTCCCGAATCCCCTGGGAGCAGCAGTGCTGAAAGGTTTCAAGGACTTCCTGATGCGCGGCAACGTCGTCGACCTCGCGGTCGCCGTCGTGATCGGCGCCGCGTTCACCGCGATCGTCACCGCGTTCACCAACGGCCTGATCAAGCCGCTGATCAGCGCGATCGGCGGTTCCGACGCGGCGCAGGGGCTCGGTTTCCGGATCCTCAAGGCAAACGGCGCGACCTTCATGGACTTCGGCGGCGTGATCAACGCGGCGATCAACTTCGTGATCGTGGCGGCGATCGTCTACTTCCTGGTCGTCCTGCCCGTGAAGCACCTGCAGGAGCGGCGGAAGCGCGGCCAGGAGCCCGGTCCCGCCGAGCCCACCGACGTCGAGCTGCTCATCGAAATCCGCGACCTGCTGCGCGCGCAGCAGGGCAACGGCCCCTCCAGCCGCGACAGCTGAGGGGTCACCGATCGTGATGCGGGGGCCGGTTCTCGAGATACCACGAATCCGGAGTGGTCTCCGGGCCCCGGCCCCGCTCATCGGACGTGGTCTCCGGCAGGACGTCGCCGAAGATCTCGTCGACCCGGCGGCGGCGCTGGGCCTCGTCTGTGCGGGGACGTCGTTCCTCGTGCGGCATGGGTCCATCGTCCCACCTGTTGTTTGACAAGTGCAGAGAGACATCCGCCGCGAAACGGCCGGGCTCAGACCTCTTCGAGACCGGAAAGCTCGTCGATCACGTGCGGGACCAGCGAGGAGAGGGTCGCCATGCCGTCGCGCACAGCCGCGCGCGAGCCGGCCAGGTTGACCACCAGCGTGCTGCCCGAAACGCCGGCCAGGCCGCGGGAGATCCCAGCGTCGACCGCGCCCGCGGCCAGCCCCGAGGCGCGCAGGGCCTCGCCGATGCCCGGGATCGGGCGGTCGAGGACCCCGGCGGTCGCGTCCGGCGTGCGGTCGCGCGGCGACACTCCGGTGCCGCCGACCGTGATCACCAGGTCCGCCCCGCCGATCACCGCCGTGTTGAGCGCGTTGCGGATGCCCGCGGTCTCGGCCTCGACCACCACGACGCCGTCGACGATGAACCCGGCCTCCTCGAGCAGCTCGGTGACGAGCGGCCCCGAGGTGTCCTCGTGCTCCCCGTGCGCGACCCGGTCGTCCACAATCACCACGAGTGCCCGGCCCAGCCGCTGTGCGCTCCGTTCCATGCCGACACCGTATCCGGTTCGGGGCCCGCTTCGCCGCCACGGGCCCGGTGATTTCTGACGATTCGGTGACGTGGTCCCCGCAGGCCGCGCGCACCCCGGGCCGGGCCGCCTAGCGTCGGCGAGGTGCGAGTGCTCATCACCGGCGGAGCCGGGTTCATCGGGTCCCGGATCGCCGATCAGCTGGCCGACGACGGCGCCAAGGTCGTCGTGCTGGACAACCTGCTGTCCACCGCGCACGGCTCCACCACGCCGCCCGAATACACCCAGCGGCACCGTTTCCTCCGCGGTGACGTCACCGACACCGAGATCGTCGCCGAGCTGCTCGACGGCGTCGACGCGGTCTGTCACCAGGCCGCGGTGGTCGGGCACGGCGTGGATCCCTCCGACGCGCCCTCGTATGCGCTGAACAACGACTACGGCACCGCCGTGCTGCTGGCCGCGATGCATGCGGCGAAGGTGCGAAAGCTCGTGCTCGCCTCGTCGATGGTGGTCTACGGAGAGGGGCGCTACGCGTGTGCGGAACACGGTGTCGTTCCGCCGTCACCCCGCCGGCAGTCCGATGTGGACGCCGGACGATTCGAACCCGCTTGCCCGCGCTGCGGTGCCGAGTTGGGCTGGCAACTCGTGCCCGAAGACGCGCCGCTGTTGCCTCGAAGCACCTACGCGGCAACGAAACTGGCGCAAGAACATCTCGCGGGCGCATGGGCGCGGCAGACCGGCGGCACGGTCTGGGCGTTGCGCTACCACAACGTCTACGGCCCGCGGATGCCGCAGAACACGCCATACGCGGGCGTGGCGTCGCTGTTCCGTTCGGCATTGGAGCGCGGCGAAGCGCCGACCGTGCTTGAGGACGGGCGGCAACAGCGGGATTTCGTGCACGTGGACGACGTGGCCCGAGCGAACGTCCTCGCGCTCCGAAGCGACGGTCCGGAGGCAGATCTCACGCCGCTGAACGTCTGTTCCGGACAGCCGCACAGCGTCGGCGACCTGGCCCGGGAGCTGGCCCGTGCCTGCGGAGGGCCGGAGCCGCGGATCGTCGGCGGCGCGCGGCCCGCGGACGTCCGGCACGTGGTCGCCGACCCGGCTCGAGCACGGGAGCTGCTCGGGTTCCGGGCGGAAACGTCCTTTGCGGAGGGCATCGCCGCGTTCGCCACCGCGGAGCTGCGTGCCTCCGTCACCCGATGAGGTGAAGATCACGTTCCGGAATGAATCGGCCGTACCGGATCTTGATGCTGGGCATGCGTTCCATCGTGGTGGGGGACATTGAAATCCACGCGCTGACCGACGGACGGTTGCAGCTGCCGTCGTCGTTCTTCCCGGGACTTCAGGGCAAGCGCTCGGCGCCGAGCACCGTGCCCGTGGTCATCGGCGCGTTCCTGATCCGGACGGGCGGCCGCAGCGTGCTGGTCGACGCCGGTTTCGGACCGCGTGCGTCCGGCGAGCCGCATCTGCCGCAGCACTCCAAAGAGCAACTGCACCCCGTGGTCAGCGCCGCCGAGCCGGAGCACACCGGCGGCTTGCCCGCAGCGCTCGCTGAGGCCGGGATTGCCCCCGCAGACATCGACACCGTGGTGCTGACTCATCTGCACGCCGACCACATCGGCTGGGTCGCGCCGAACGGCGAGCCGTACTTCCCGAATGCCGACGTGCGGTACGGCGCGCCCGACTGGGCAGCGTTCATCGAGCCAGCGGGGCGGCACGACCGCGGCCGCGTAGCGCTGGAAGCCCTTCGCGCCCAGGGCAAACTGCGTCCGCTGCTTGACGGGGAAATGGTCGCTCCCGGCGTCACCGTCCGGCATGCGCCCGGGCACACGCCAGGTCATTACGTGCTGGAAGTCGCCGACCAGGACCGTCGTGCTGTCCTGATCGGCGACGTCTTCCAGATTCCGGAGCAGATGGCTGACCCGGCGATCGGTGCTGCGTCCGACGCCAATCCCGGACAGGCGGAGCTGACCCGCCGCCGTTGGCTCGGCGAGGTGGTCGGTACCGGCACGATCGTCGCGGCCGCGCATTTCCCGGACGAGCCGTTCTTCCGGCTCGCGGCCGACCACAGCGTGGAGCCGGTCGCGGCGGTTGCCGCTTCCTGACTGTCCACAATAGATGGCTCAGGAGGCCGCCAGCGGCAACCGCACCTCGAAGCGGCATCCTGGGCCGTGGTTCTGCACGCCGATCCGTCCCCGGTGTGCCTCCACCAGGCCCTTCGCGATCGCCAGGCCCAGCCCGCCGCCGCTGGTGGTGCCGCTGCGGTCAGGGGTGCGGGCTTGGGTGCCGCGGAAGGCGACGTCGAAGACCCGGCTGATCTCGTCGTCCGGAATCCCGCCGCAGCCGTCGTCCACGGCCAGCAGCGCCTGGTCGCCGTCGATGCCGATCTGCACGGCGACCGTGCCGTCCGGCGGAGTGTGCCGGATGGCGTTGGACACGAGGTTCCGCACGATCCGCGCCAGCTCCGGATCGCTGCCGGACACCACTGGCCACGCCGACGCGTTTTCCAGCACCCGTACGCGTTTGCGGTCAGCCACCGGTGCCTGCGCGGCGACCGCGTCGCTCACCACGTCGCGCAGCGGCACCGCCGACATGCTCAGTTCGAGTGCGCCCGCGGTGATCCGGGACAGCTCGAAGAGATCCCCCACCATGCCGGACAGCCGGGTGGTCTCGCCGCTGATGCGCTGGGCGTAGTCGGCCACCTCGGCGCGCTCCGAAACCACGCCGTCGGCCAGTGCCTCCGCCATCGCCTGGATCCCGGCGAGCGGGCTGCGAAGGTCGTGGCTGATCCACGCGACCAGTTCGCGACGCGACGCCTCCGCCGCGCGTTCGCGGTCCCGCGCCTCGCGTTCCCACACACTGCGCCGCGCGATGACCCGGCCCAGCACCATCGCCGCGGGCACCGCCACCAGTGCCACGAGCAGGCACACCAGCAGTTCCGTGGTCAGGGCCTCGGTGAACATGAAGCCGCTCACGCCGAGGATCCCGACCAGCATCGCGGCGACCGGGGTCAGCACGAGCGTGGTCATCGTCGTGGCCAGCGACCGGTGCCGCAGCAGGTAAAGCGCGAGTCCGCCCAGCGCTGCCACCGGCAAGGCGAACAGCAAGGCGAGCGGCAGGATGTGCAGGACGTGGACGAACATGTCCCACGCCGACTCGCCCGAGCCGATCACGGCTGTGTCCGGTCGTAGCGGTAGCCGACGCCCCACACCGTCGCGACGCGGACCGGTTTGGCCGGGTCACGTTCGATCTTCTCGCGCAGCCGGCGCACGTGGACAGTCACCGTGGACTGGTCGCCGAAATCCCAGCCCCACACCTTTTCCAGCAGGTCAGCCCGGCTGAACGCGACGCCGGGATGGGAGAGGAAGAACGCGAGGAGATCGAACTCGCGCGTCGTAAGCGGCAGCGCCGCGCCGTCGAGCGTCGCCTGGCGGGCGGTCATCTGGAGCCGGAGGTTGCCGTCCGTCAGTTCAGCCGTGGGCGGCTCGGGCCGCGGCATCCGGGCCCGGCGCAGCACGGATGCCACGCGCAGGGTGAGTTCCTTGGGGCTGAACGGTTTGGTGACGTAGTCGTCGGCCCCCAACTGCAGTCCGGCGATGCGGTTTTCCTCCTCGCCGAGTGCGGTGAGCATGACGATCGGCACCTGGCTCGTCTGCCGCAGCCGACGGCACACCTCCAGGCCGTTCAGCCCGGGCATCATCACGTCGAGCACCACCAGATCCGGCACGCGCTCGGCGAACCGGGCGAGCGCCGCCGTGCCGTCGCCGGCCAGGTCGACGGTGAAACCGGCGGTTTCGAGGTAGCGACGGACGACGTCGCGCACGGTCTCGTCGTCGTCTACCACGAGCACGCGACCCGCTTGGTCCTCCATGCCTCACCTCACCAGTTCGTCAGCAGCAGGTGGTTGACCGCGAGCGCGACCACCGCCTGTCCGGCCAGCCACCAGCGGCGGTGGCCCGCCGGGAGCAGCGCCGTGGCCGGGATCAGCCACGCGCCGAACGGTAGCCAGATCCGTTCTACCTCAGCCTTCGACAGGCCGGACGAATCAGCGAACACGATCGTGAGCAGAGCCGCCACCACGATCAGCAGCACCGGATCGCGCAGGATCGTCCGGCGGGAAGGCAAGAAGACCGCGTTGGCCACTCCCCGGCGAGCCGCTGCGACTACTGCGGGGCCGCACGCGACCGCCACCGCGGCCAGATCGGCCCACACCCAGTAGGAATACGGCCGCACCAGCGCAACGCCCTGGTAGTAGCGCTCGACCACGAGGTGGTAGCCGTCGAACCACCAGAAACCGGCGAGCGCGAACACGGCGACCACTGCTAGCGCACCGAGGGCAGCGACGAGAGTGGCCCGCCATTGCCTGCCGAGCACGGCGACGGCCAGCGCGACCAAGCCGAGCAAGACGAGGCCGTAGGAGAGGAAGATCCCGAACCCGATGAGAATCCCGGCTGCCAACGCCGTGGGCCACGCGTAACCGCGCTGTTCCCGGAAGCCCACCGACGCCAGGGCGAGCAGTGCGATGCCGGTGGCGGTCACGCCGGCGAAGAGGCCGTCCGCGGATACGCCCAGCCACACCGCGCCTGGGCTGAGCACGGCGAACGGAAGCGCCGCGCGGGCGGCGTCGGGGCGGCCGAGCAGGGCGATCGTCGCGGGTACCGCCACCGCGACCAGCGCGGCCACCAGCACGACCGCGGTCGACGCCCAGGCACCGCCGTGGAGGCCGAGCCGGTCGAGCCAGACGAAGACGAGGGTCGCGCCGGGCGGGTGGCCGGACACGTGAGTGGTCCACGAGTTCGGCTGGAAGTCGAGGATGCGCGAGGAGAATTCGCGGAGGAACCGCGGGATGTCCGTGATGCCGGGGACTTCGTGCAGGTACTCCTGCACAGTGGTCAGCCGGCCGGTGAAGCCGCGCGTCCAGCCGTCCACCATGGCGAGCGAGAAGATCCAGGCGAGGGAGGCCAGGTAACCCGCGGCCAGGGCGCGCCGCCATCGCAGCCGGGCGGCCAGGGTCGGGCCGTACAGGACGACACCGGCGGCGATCAGGACGGCGAACACCGAGCCGGGGCCGACGTGTGGCAGCCAATGCGCGAACAACGGCGGCGCGAACGCGTAGATCACCACGTCCGAACCTGGCCGGTTGTAGTACACGCCAACCGCGGTCGCGGCGGCGATCACCACGAGGGTGACGCCGACCGTCACGAGATCGGCGCGGAACCGGGGACGGACGGGAACCGGGGGCGGCGGCTCGGCGAGCCGGGCAGCCTTCGTCGACTCGCTCATCGCCGGTCACGATAACCCCGCGGGCGGGCGTCCGGCAGGGTTCCGGCGGATCCGTGAGAAGTCGGTAAGATCTGGGCGAAAGTCAGGATTTGGTAAGCACAGCAAGGGTTCTGCACTGTCCTTTCCAGACCTACCGTACGCCTCGTGAACGAATTCGGAGCGGACGTCGTCCTCCCCTGCCTCGACGAGGCGGCCGCGCTGCCCGGCGTGCTCGCCGGTCTGCCGGCGGGGTATCGCGCGATCGTCGTGGACAACGGGTCGCGCGACGGTTCCCCCGATGTCGCGGCCGCGCACGGCGCGAAAGTCGTCGACGAGCCGCGGCGTGGTTACGGTGCCGCTGTCCACACCGGGTTGGAGAACGCGACCGCCGACATCGTCTGTTTCGCAGACGCCGACGGATCACTCGATCTGGCCGAGTTGCCGCGTCTGGTCGCCGCGGTTGTGGATGGGGCTGACCTCGCGGTCGGGCGCCGGGTGCCGGTTTCCCGGGCGGCTTGGCCGTGGCACGCAAGAGCAGGCAATGCCGTCCTCTCGCTGCTCTTGCGGTCCCGTGGGCTGCCAGTGCGGGACATCGCGCCGCTGCGGGCGGTGCGTCGTCGGGAGTTGCTGGCTCTCGACGTCACGGACCGGGCTTTCGGCTACCCGCTTGAGCTGTTGGTGAAGGCTCAGCGTGCGGGCTGGACGGTCCAAGAGTTCGACGTCACTTACCGGGAACGGGCGCGGGGCACGAAATCGAAGGTGTCCGGTTCGATGCGCGGCACGTTGCGAGCGGTGCGGGACTTCGGGCGGGTGCTCGCCCGATGACGTTCTGCCTGCTTGTAGTCGCGAAAGCCCCGGTGCCGGGCTTCGCGAAGACTCGGTTGTGCCCGCCGGCGACGCCAGAACAGGCCGCGGAGATCGCCGCCTCCGCGCTGTTGGACACGCTGGACGCTGCGTTCGCCACTGACGGCGCGATCACCGTCGTGGCGATGACGGGCGACCTCTCGGAGGCGGCGCGAGGCGGCGAAATCGGCCGGGCGTTGCGGAAGGCGACCGTGATTGCGCAGCGGGGCTGGGATTTCGGCACCCGGCTGGCCAACGCGCACTCCGACACCGCCGCGGTGCATGCCGGGTTGCCCGTGCTGCAGATCGGCATGGACACGCCGCAGGTCTCCCCCGTATTGCTGGCTTCGGCGATCAAGCCGGTCGTCGACGGAGACAGCCGCGCAGTGCTGGGCAGCGCGGAAGACGGGGGCTGGTGGGGACTCGGGCTGGCTGATCCGCGGCAGGCGCAAGTGCTCGCCGGAGTTCCGATGTCGCGTCCGGACACCGGATTCCGCACCCGAGCGGCATTGGAAGGAAACGGGCTCCGCGTCGTCGAGCTGCCGACACTGTCCGATGTGGACACCATGGAGGACGCGCTGCGGGTGGCCGCGATCCGGCCGGACACCAGGTTCGCCGCCGCGGTCGACGCGGTGGGAGTGGTGGCATGAAACTCGCGACTGGGCGGGAATTCGATCGCGGGCTGCTCGGCCATCACTGCTGGCTGGAGCTCGCCAACGGCGACCGGATCGAGCTGCCGGTCGGTCGTTGGGCGGACGGTTGCGGTGCGGGCGACGCCGTGCTGCTGGACGCGTGCGCGGGTCCGACGCTCGACGTCGGCTGCGGACCCGGTCGGCTTACCGCTGCGTTGACGCGTCGAGGCGTGGTGGCCCTCGGCGTGGACAGTTCGCCGGTCGCGGTGCGGCTGACTCGACGGCGCGGAGCGAGTGCGTTGCAGCGCAACGTTTTCACTCGCCTTCCTGGCGAGGGACGATGGAGTCACGTGCTGCTGGCTGACGGCAACATCGGGATCGGTGGTGATCCCGATGCGCTGCTGCGGCGGGTGCACGAGTTGCTCACGCTAGATGGCGACGTGCTCGTGGAACTGGAGGAGCCCGGCCAGGGAGTGCGCCGCGACCACGTCCGCTTGCGGCCGGATCCCGCTGGTGGGCGGTGGTTCACCTGGGCGTGGGTCGGTGTCGACGCCATTGCGGAAATCGCGGTGCGGACGGGTTTTCGAGTGGCGTGGACGACCAGTCGCGGCCGCCGCTGGTTCGCGAAGCTGGCACGCGCATGAAACGGCTGGCAGCCGCGTGGCGCGGGCTCGACGCTCGGGTTTCCGCAGCACAGGCAAAGATCGGCGAACGGGCCCGTGCCGTCGATCGCCGGGTGCCGAGGGCGGAGCAGTTCAAGGGCGGTGCGCACGGCGAACGCGCGACCGCCCGGGTCGGCAGCCTGCTCGGGCTCGCGTTCCTGATCTGCTTCATCACCGGTCTGCTGAGCCATTTGATCCAGCATCCGCCCGAGTGGTTCTTCTGGCCGAGCCGTCCGGTGTGGCTGTATCGGGTGACGCAGGGCGCACACGTGCTGTCCGGGATCGCGGCGATTCCGTTGCTGCTGGCCAAACTGTGGAGCGTCTACCCGAAGCTGTTCGAGCGGCCGCTGGTGCGCTCGGTGCCGCACGCCGTGGAGCGGCTGTCGATCCTTGTCCTGTCCGGCGCAGCGTTCTTCGAGCTGAGTTCGGGACTGCTGAACGTCGCGCAGAATTACCCATGGAATTTCTACTTTCCTCAGGTGCACTATGCGGTGGCATGGGTCGCGATCGGATCGATCTTCGTGCATGTCGCGGTGAAGCTCCCGGTGATCCGGCGGGCGCTGACGCGGGAGCGTGCGCCCGCTCAGCAGTCTGGCCCTGGGTTGTCGCGTCGGGGATTCCTGACCACCACGGGGATCGCGACCGGAGTTGCCGTGCTGGCGACCGCTGGGGCGACCGTTCCGGCGCTGCGGAACGTCTCCGGGTTGTCGTGGCGATCGGACAAGGGCACGCAGAAGCTGCCGGTCAACCGCACGGCCGTGGCAGCGCGGGTCACGCGGGCAGCGCAGGATCCTGGATGGCGGTTGTCCGTGGTGACTCCGGCGGGGACTCGGCAGTTCACGCTGGCCGAGCTGCGGGCGTTGCCGCAGACCACTGTGGACTTGCCGATCGCGTGCGTCGAAGGGTGGAGCCAGATGGCGACCTGGCGCGGCGTCTCGTTCCCGGACCTGCTGCGCGCGAGCGGGACTTCGCCCGGCGTGGACGTGCGGGTGTCGTCGCTGGAGAAGACCGGCCTGTACGGCGTCAGCGTGTTGCCCGGCGAGCACACGGCCGACCCGCTCACGTTGCTGGCGCTGGAACTGAACGGTGAGGTGCTGAATCTCGACCACGGGTATCCGTGCCGCGTGATCGCACCCAGTCGGCCAGGCGTGTTGCAGACGAAGTGGGTCGAGAAGCTGGAGGTGCGGTGAAGACCGCGCGAATTCTGCTGGTGCTGCCCGGATTAACGGCGTTGGCGTACGGGATCGTGCTGTTCCTCGAGTACGCGGCGCCGGCGTGGCCGGACAGTTTCACGACGTTGCTGTGGATCGGCGGCGGTCCGATCGTCAACGACGCGGTGTTCGCTCCGATCGCGGGCGTAGTCGGTCTGCTGCTCGCTCGATTCCTGCCGCTGCCGTGGCGTGGGCCAGTGCAGGTCGGCGCGGCGTTGACCGCGGTGCTGGGTTTCGTGGCGTTCCCGCTGCTGTGGCGTGCTTATGGCGTGCCGCCGAAGCCCGGTCTGCACGACGGGAACACATGGCTGGGGCTGCTGGCGACGCTCGCCGTGGTGTGGAGTGCCGTGCTGGTCGTTTCGCTCGTCCGGATTGTCCGGGTACGGCGGCAGGCGGCACGGAAAATTCGGCCGCGCGCACGTAGTTGACCTGGGTTTTCTTCCGGTACCGGAATTTTCCCGCGGATTCGGCGTTTGGGACAGCGTGCGCGTGGGCACCTCACCGCACGCGGAGAGGCTCTCCGTGCCGAGTCGGAGGCGGCACGGAGAGCCTCTTCGTGTTTTCGTGTGCGAGCCGGTTTTCGCGCGCTGGGCATGAAAAACGGCCACGCGCGACCGGCTCTTGTGCTCCGGTCGCGCGCGGCCTGCAAAGGTTCGGCCCCAGCGCGGATAGGGGGTCGAGCCGTGGCTGGTCTCGGCCGCGCCTCGGCGGCCGAGCGAACTAGTTGGCCGGTACCGCCTGTCCGCCCAAGGTGACCTGCACCGTGCGTCCGTCGGCGAGGGTGAAGGTGGTCTGGTCGTTCGGGGCGCGGGTGCGGATCGCGGCGACGAGCGTGTTGGCGCTGTCGATGACGCGGTCGTCGATCTTGGTCACCACGTCGCCGGACTTCAGGCCCGCCTTCTCCGCCGGGCTGCCCGGCGTGATGTCGCCGAGCTGAGCGCCGCCCTGGGGCGCGTCGGTGACCTTCGCGCCGATGAACGTCTGGGTCGCGTGCCCGGTCTTGATGATGTCCTGCGCGGTGCGGCGCGCCTGGTCGATCGGGATGGCGAAGCCGATGCCGACGTTGCCGCCCTCGCTGCCGCTGCCCTGGCCGCGGCCCGAGTTCGGGCTGTAGATGGCCGAGTTGATGCCGATGACCTGGCCGTTCATGTTCGACAGCGGACCGCCCGAGTTGCCGGGGTTGATCGCGGCGTCGGTCTGGATCGCGTCCATCACCGTGGTCTGGTCGGTTTCGTCGCCGCCTGCCTGCACCGGGCGGTGCAGGGAGCTGACGATGCCCGAGGTGACCGTGCCGGTCAGCTCGTACGGCGAACCGATGGCCACCACCTGCTGGCCGACCCGCAGGTCGTCGGAGCGGCCCAGTTCGACCGGCTTCAAGTTGCTGACGCCGGACACCTTGACCACGGCGATGTCCGTGGTCGGGTCACGGCCGACGACCTTCGCCGCGGCCTTCTTGCCGTCCTGGAACACGGCCTGGATCTGGCCGCCGTTCGCGGCGACCTGGACGACGTGGTTGTTGGTGAGGATGTAGCCGTCGCTGCTGATCACGAAGCCGGAGCCCTCGCCCGCTGCGGTCCGGCCGGACACCTGCAGCTCGACCACGCTCGGCGACAGCTTCTGCGCCACCGATTCGACCGAACCGGCCGGCACGTTGCCGGTCTGCTGCGCGGGTTTCGGCGCGTCGAGCGCGCTCACCGACGAACCGGACCCGCCGGTCAGGTACCCGACGGTTCCGCCCGCCACGCCGCCGATCACGAGCGAGATCGCGGCGACGCTCGCGAGGAGCTTGCCCGCCGACCCCTTCTTCTCGCGCTGCGCGGGGACGCCGTACACCGAGGTTCCCGGTGCGCCGTAAGGATTGGCCGGAGCTCCGGCGGGCGGAGTGTGCGTGCCGCCGGGGTATTGGCTGCCGTAGGGCTGCTGAGCGCCGGGGATCGCGCCGCTCTGGGGCGCGCCAGCGTGCGGTGCGGCCGCGCCTTGGGCCGACCACGGATTCGGCGTGCTTCCAGCCGGAGCAGCGGCCCCATACGTCGGAGCGGCGCCGTACTGCCCCGCAGGCGCTCCGTACGCACCGGAAGCGTCGCCGCTCGCCGTGCCAGTGCCGGACGTCCCCGCCGAGCCCTCAGCGGCCGAACCGTACGCGGCGGTCGAACCAGTGGCGCTGGAAGCCGACTGGTTCGCGTCGCCGCCGGAAGAGGGTTGGTCCGGCTGAGCCGGGGTCTGCTGCCAGGCCGCCTGGCCTTCGGCGCCCGGCTGGGCGCCCGGGTCCTGGCGACCCGCCGCGGAGTCGGGCACGTGGGGGTCGTTCTCGGTCATGTCCTCACCTAAGCGGCTGGGCCTGAGAGGTTCCTGAGTCGAACCTGTGTTTCGTAGATGAGTATGCCGCGAGGTCCGGTCAGCCTGCCGAACGAAGCCGTTCCGCGATCTGTTCCGGGGTGGCGTCGTTGATCCAGACCGCCATGCCCGACTCGGATCCGGCCAGGTACTTCAGCTTGTCCTTGGCCCGCAGCACGGAGAACAGCTCCAGGTGCAGCCACGACAGCTCCCGGTCCCGCCGCACCGGAGCCTGGTGCCAGCCCGCGATGTAGGGCAGCGGCCGGTCGTACAGCGCGTCGCACCGGCGCAGGACGTCCAGGTACACGCGGGAAAAGTCGTCGCGCTCGGCGTCGGTGAGCGACGGGAGGTCCGGCGTCTGCCGGTGCGGCACGATCTGGATGTGCACCGGCCAGCGCGCGGCAGGCGGCACGAAAGCCGTCCAGTGCTCGCCGGTCGCGATCACGCGCTCGCCCGATTTCCGTTCCGCGGCCAGCACGTCGCCGAGCACCGAGCCGCCGTGTTCGCGTGCGACCGCCAGCATCCGCTCGGTCTTCGGCGTGACGAACGGGTAGCCGTAGATCTGGCCGTGCGGATGCGAGAGCGTGACGCCGATTTCCTCGCCGCGGTTCTCGAACGGGAAGACCTGTTCCACGCCAGGCGTCGCCGCGAGCGCAGCGGTGCGGTCGGCCCAGGCGTCCACCACGAGGCGCACCTGTTCCGGGATCAGCCGGGAGAACGCGCCGTCGTGGTCGCTGGTGAAGCACACGACCTCGCAGCGGCCGAGGCCCGGCGCGGTCGGGACGAGGCCCAAGCCGTCCACAGTGGACGGTTCGCCGGTCGCCTGCTGCGAGAACGACGGGAACCGGTTCTCGAAGACGACCACGTCGTAGTCGGCTTCGGGGATTTCGCTCGGTTTGCCCGGCCGGGTCGGGCAGAGCGGGCAAAGGTCGGCGGGCGGCTTGTACGTGCGCGTCTGGCGGTGCGCCGCCATCGCGACCCACTCGCCGGTCAGCGGGTCGCGGCGGATCTCCGAGGCCGCCGCGACCGGCGGCAGGTCCCGGGTGTCCTCGGCGAGCCGTTCGCGGTCGTCGGTGTGGTCGAAATAGATGATCTCCCGGCCGTCGGCCAGGTACCGCACAGTGCGTTTCACGCTTCTTCTGCCTCGAGGTTCTCCGCCGTTTCGGCGATCATGAGTTCTCCGACCCGCTCCGCGAGGTCTTCCCGCGCGCGGTCGTCCAGTCCGTCGTCGGTCACCACGACCTGTGCTTCTTCCAGGTCCGCGATCGTGGAAATGCCGACGGTGCCCCACTTTGTGTGGTCGGCGAGCACCACCAGCCGCCGTCCGGCCTCCACCAGCGCGCGGTCGGTTTCGCTCTCGGTGAGGTTCGGGGTGGTGAACCCGGGCCCCACCGCCATGCCGTGCACGCCGAGGAACACCAGGTCGAGGTGCAGTGTCCGCAGGCTCTGCACGGCGACCGGTCCGACCAGCGCGTCCGAGGGGGTGCGCACTCCGCCGGTGAGGACCACCGTGCGGTCCGGCTGTCCCGCGTTGCGCAGCACATCGGCGACCTGGATCGAGTTGGTGACGATGGTGAGGCCCTCGACGCCGTCGAGCGCGTGCGCGAGCGTCCAGGTGGTGGTGCCCGCGGACAGGCCGATCGCGGTGCCCGGCTTGACGAGGGTGGCCGCCAGTTCGGCGATGGCTTCCTTCTGTGCGCGCTGGCGCACCGATTTCGCCTCGAACCCCGGTTCGTCGGTGCTCTTGCCGACCAGCGACGTCGCGCCGCCATAGACCTTCTCGACCAGGCCGCGGCCCGCGAGCACGTCGAGGTCTCGGCGGACCGTCATGTCGGAGACGCCGAGCCTCGCGACGAGGTCACTGACCCGGACCGCACCGGTCCGGCGTGCTTCCTCGAGGATCACCGCCTGTCGCTGCCGCGCGAGCACCGCCACTCCCCAAGCACACCCATCAACTGCACAAAATCCTACACGATTCAACATCAGGTGTGCGCGACGTGCAGATCAAGCGTCCCCCTGCCGGGCGACAGCCATGCGTGGCGGACCGCTCAGGCGACGGGCGCCCCTGGTAGCCGGATGGTGAGCAGAGCGCCGCCTTCCGGTGCCCGGTTGGCGTAAACCGTGCCGCCGTGCCGTTCGGCGGCGTGCTTCACGATCGCCAGCCCGAGGCCGGATCCGGGCAGGGTGCGCGCCTCCGAAGAGCGGTAGAAACGGTCGAACACCTTGGGCAGGTCTTCCTCGGCGATGCCCGGTCCGGAGTCCGCGACCTCGACCACCGCGGTGCCGTCGCCGAGCGGACGCAGCGTGACCCGCACCCGCGAACCCTGCGGCGAGAACTTCACCGCATTGTCCAGCAGGTTCAGCACCGCCCGCTCGAGCGAGCTGTTGTCGCCGGTGAGCACCCACGGCTGCAGCGCGACCTCGAACTCGATCTCGCCCGCCCGCCGGCGCGCCCGGTCGAGTGCGCGCTCGACCACGTCCATCAGGTCGACGCGTTCGGCCTGCTCGCGCGGTTCGTCCTGCCGCGCCAGCTCCACCAGGTCGCCAATGAGCTGGGTCAGCTCGTCGAGCTGGCCGCGAATGTCGGCCTCGATGTCGGCACGGTCCTCGTCCGGCAGCGACGGCGCGCCCGGGCGGCTGGCCGACAGCAGCAGTTCCAGGTTGGTGCGCATGGAAGTCAGCGGGGTTCGCAGCTCGTGCCCGGCATCGGCGACCAGCTGCCGCTGCCGTTCCTGCGAGTCCGCGACCGTGCCGAGCATGATGTTGAAGCTGTGCGTGAGCCGGGCGAGCTCGTCATCGCCGCTCACCGGGATCGGGCGCAGGTCGCCGGTCGCGGCTACCCGTTCGGCAGCTGAGGTCAGCCGGTCGACGGGGCGCAATCCGGCGCGCGCGACGGCTGTGCCCGCGCCCGCGGCCACCACGATCCCGGCACCGCCGACGAGGAACAGCACCACGGACAGCTGGTTTAGCGCGCGCATCGTCGGAGCCATCGACTGAGCCAGCACGATCGCCTGCCCGTGCCCGAGCGGCACCGCGACCACGCGCATGCCGGTGGCCGCGTCGGTGCGCAGCGACTGCGGAAGCACGCCGGTCGCGACGCGCATCTCGGACGGGCCGACGGGCGGCCGCGTGCCCGGCTGCGGATAAATCAGGTCGCCGGTGAGGCCGTTGAGCTGGCCGATCTGCAGGTCAGCGCTGGCCAGCAAGGCTCCCGGGACCTCGCGCAACTGGTCGGTCGGCACCTGGGGCGAGTTCGCCGCGGCTTGTGCGCGGGCCAGCAGGTTGTCGTCGAGCTGAGTGAGGAGGTTGTTGCGCACTACGAGGTACGCGCACAGGGACACGAGCGCCACCGCACCCGCCACGCACGCCGCGGCCAGCAGCGTGACGCGGCCGCGCAGCGAGAACCGCCGGGTGGTCCACCGGGTGCCCCGCGGATCCGGGACCTCCCCCTCCGGCGCGGCGTGCGCGCCCGCCGGGTAGTCGGTCACGGCGGGGTCTCGCGCAGGACGTACCCCACTCCACGCACCGTGTGGATCAGCCTCGGTTCGTTGTCCGCTTCCGTCTTGCGGCGCAAATAGCCGACGTAGACCTCCAGCGCGTTGCCCGACGTCGGGAAGTCGTAACCCCATACTTCCTCCAGGATCCTTCCGCGGGTCAGCACGTGCTTGGGGTACGAGAGGAACAGCTCGAGCAGCGCGAACTCGGTGCGGGTGAGACTGATCTCGCGACCGCCGCGGCGGACCTCGCGAGTGCCGGGGTCCAGCGTGAGGTCGGCGAACGACAGCACCTCCGACGTCTCGCCTTGCTGAGCGTCCGGCGCGGCGCGGCGCAGCAAGGCGCGCAAACGGGCGAGCAGCTCCTCCAGGGCGAACGGCTTGGGCAGGTAGTCGTCGGCACCGGCGTCGAGGCCGGAGACCCGGTCGGAGACGGTGTCGCGGGCGGTCAGCACGAGAATCGGCAGGTCGTCGCCGGTGCTGCGGAGCCGGCGGGCCACTTCGAGCCCGTCGAGGCGCGGCATCATCACGTCGAGAACCATCGCGTCCGGACGGTTGGCGAGGATCGTCTCCAACGCCTGCGCACCATCGCTCGCGAGCTCCACGGTGTAGCCGTTGAACTCCAAAGACCGCCTGAGCGATTCACGGACGGCACGGTCGTCGTCCACTACGAGGATGCGCATGCCGTCAGTCTTACGCAGAGTGCTGAGACCCGCCTAAGAACACACGCAGAACACACAAAGAGCATTTCCGGACGACCGCGGACAGGGCGGCACATTCGCACTGGCCGCGCCGGGGGTCGCGGACGCGGAAATCACAACGAGCGCTCTTCCGGCGGCCGGGCGACCGGGGCGTTCCAGTGTCGCCAGAGAGCGAGCACGCGGATCGCGACCACGACCACCGCCGAGACGGTCGTGACCGCGCCGGCCGGGAGGTGCAGCGCGTGCCCCGCCCAGACGCACACCGCGCCGGTCAGCGCGGCCATCGCGTAGATCTCCTTGCGCAGCACGAGCGGGATCTCCCGTAGCAGCAGGTCGCGGACCGCGCCGCCACCGATGCCGCTGGTCATGCCGATCAAGCACGCGGCGTACCCGGTCGCGCCCGCGTTCAGCGCCAGCGTCGTCCCGGCCGTGGCGAACACTCCGAGCCCGACCGCGTCCGCGAGCAGCACGGCGTGGCGCAGCCGGGCGACCTGCGGGTGGAAGGCGAACACCACCAGCGCCGTCACCGCGCAGACGGCCAGGTACGGCCAGTTGCGCAGGGACGTCGGAGGATGGATGCCGAGGAGCACGTCGCGGATGATGCCGCCGCCGAGTGCCGTGGTCAGGCCGACCACGACGACCCCGAACACGTCCAGCCGCGCCCGGACCGCGGCCAGCGCCCCGGACGCCGCGAACGCCACCAGCCCGAGGAACTCGAGCGCGGTCAGCAGCATGTGCTGGTTCTACTGGTCGAGAAGCCCGCCGCGGTAGGCCAGGAGCGCGGCCTGCACCCGGTTGGCCGCGCCGATCTTCGACAGCACCGCCGAGACGTACCCCTTCACCGTCGCCTCGGACAGGTGCAGCCGCCCGCCGATCTCGGCGTTCGACAGGCCCTGCCCGATCAGCGCGACGACCTCGCGTTCGCGTTCGGACAGCGAGGCCAGGAGCTTGCGCGCCGGCTGCGCGGCCCGCTGCTCGTCGCGGTGGCTCTGCACCATGCGCACGGCCACGCCCGGATCGAGGACGGCACCGCCCTTGGCCAGGTCGCGCACGGCCCGCAGCAGCGCCGCCGGGTCGATGTCCTTCAGCAGGAAGCCGTTGGCGCCGAGCCGCAGCGCGAGGCTGACGTACTCGTCGATGTCGAAGGTGGTGAGCATGGCGACGGTCGGCGGATCGGGCAGCGCGAGAATGGCCCGGAGCGCGCGAATGCCGTCGTCAGGGGCGCGCATCTTGATGTCGAGCAGCGCGACGTCAGGGTGATAGCGACGGGCGACCTCGACCGCCGATCTGCCGTCGCTCGCCTCGCCCACGATCTCGATGTCCGACGCCCCGGACATCATGGCGCGCAGCCCCGACCGAACTAGTTCCTCGTCGTCGGCGAACATGAGCTTGATCAACGAAGCCCTCCGGCAAACCGTGGGTTGGAGGCGGCTCCCCGCACCCGTTACGGAAGATTACCTACTGTTGTTCACGGTTTCGAAACCAGACACGACCAGGTGACGCGGCTGGTCCACCGGAGCGGCCGAGAACAGCAGTCGACCCGGTTGCTGGTCACCCACTTGAGTGACTTCTTCGGATGGGCGCCGCCGAGTTGCGTAACCGATCCAGATGGAGCGGATGTTCATCGGCTGGTTCGGGAGGCTTGCTGCCTGGAGTCCTCGCGAAAAAGGTGACCGCCGGGCGCGCCGCCACTGCTACGGTCGCGGCGATGTTCCAGTTCATCGTTCTCTTCAGCTGACGGTCCTGCGACCCGCCCCTCGCAGATCCAGCACCGGCCCGGGCGGGTCTCAACGCGCCGTTTTCGGCGCAGGACCCCGTCAGCCGCGCGCCTCGACTCGCGCTGTGCCCTGGAGAACGACGTGTCACCTGAACACCCTTCCTACTGGACCGCGCTGCGCCAGCCCCACGTGGTGCGCTCCTTCCTGCCGAGCATCCTTGGCCGATCGTCGTTGGCGATGTCCGGGCTCGCGCTCGTATTCCTCCTCGAATCCAGCAGCGGGTCGTTCGCCGCCGCCGGAGCCGTCACGGCCACGCTGGGAATCGCCAACGTCGTCGCGACACCCTGGCGAGCGCGCGCCGTCGACCGATTCGGCCAGGCAACCGTCTTGTCCACGCTGGGCGCGGTCCACACGATGGCGCTCGTGGTGTTCGCCGTGGATCCGGGCGCGCCCTTGCCTTTCTTGCTGGGTCTTGGCACCGTCGCCGGGTTGTCGCTCCCGCCGTTCGGATCGACGATGCGTGTGGTGTGGTCGGCGGCGCTCGCCAGCGGACCGCTGCGCACTCGAGGACTGAGCCTGGACGCGGTCGCCGAAGAACTGATTTTCGCAGTCGGGCCGTTGACTTCCGCGATCCTCACCGCGCTCGCGGATCCGGCGCTGGCGCTTTACGTCTCGGCCGGCCTCGTCGCCACGGGCAGCGGCCTTTTCGTGCTCAGCCCGCTGTCCCGGCAACAGCGCGGGCACCGCACCAAACGAACCGCGGAAGCACCGAAACCGTTGCGGTCGCCCGGATTTCTGCCGGTGGTGGTCGCCATCATGGCTCCGGGAATCATCCTCGGCGCGGTCGAGATCGTGGCACCGGCCATGGGCGCGGCCGAGGGTTCCGCAGTTCTGCCCGGCGTCGTCCTGGCCCTGTTCGCTGGGGCCAGCGCGCTCGGCGGCTTGCTGTACGGCCGCCTCAATCCGCGAATGTCGGTCGAACGACAACTGCTCGTTCTCGGCGCAGCGCTGATCGGCGTCAGCGCGACCGCTGGGCTCATCGGGTCCACGCCAGTGCTGGTCGTCGGCATCGGCATAGCGGGCGGCTTCATCGCACCGCTGCTCATCGTCGGCTACCTCGCGGCTGATGCGCGCACTGATCCCACCGTGCGGACCGAGGCGAGCAGCTGGATCAACACCGCGGTCAACCTCGGTGCCGCTGCCGGCTCGGGTCTCCTCGGCGCGATGGCGGAATCCGCGGCACCCGGCACCGCCCTCGCGATCTGCACCGCGGCGGCAGCGGTCGTCTTGCTCGTCAGCGCGCCACGACGCCGTCGCGCAGTGCCGTGAACAGCTGATCGAGACGGACGCGGTGGTTCTTCGCCACCGCGCGGTCTGGCTGGCCCTCGATACGGCGGCGGACGGTTTCTACGAGCACCGTGCTGTAGCCAGCGATAAAGAAGGCCGCGAGCAAAAACTCGTCGCCGTCGAAGGCGGGGTCTTGGGCTAGCTCCTCGGCTAGGACGGACTGGAGTTCGGAACCGATGGATCGCGCGCGGGCGATCAGCGCGGGGGAACCAGCGACCGTCCGGAAAAACGGTACGGAATTGGCGCTGATCCCGGACAGCGGCGCACGGTCGTCGCACAGGCGGAAGCACAGGCCCTGCAAGGAGGTCAGGATATCGGCGTCCGGCGCGCGGTCTCGGACTGCCGCGCGCAGCAGATCCACGGCGTCGGCCGCTCGGTCCAGGAAAAGGTCTTCCTTTCGCGCGAAGTGGTTGAAGACCGTCACGCTGGAAACCCCGGCCTCCCGCGCGATCTCGGCAACGGTCACGGCTTCGTACCCGCGCTCCACGAACAGCCGGTTCGCGACCGCCAGGATCCGGGCGCGCGTCTGCGGGCCCCCGCGTTCGCTGGTCCTGGGCATCCGGAACCACTTCCTTGTGTCACTAAATTTAGTTAGTTAAGATACTACCAGGCAGAGGGGAGCCCAGTCATGACCGAGCGCGCATTTCCCGCGCCGTCGACGATCAGCGAGCAAGCACGGTCTTGGCTCGATCTCGACGCCGGCGAGTTGACCTATCCGGCTGCCGACGACACGGATGGCTGGCTCGCGATGGCGGCTCGGGCGAATCAGTCGACAGCCCAGCGGTTTCCGGTCACTGGACTGCCGGTGCACGTCGAGGACTTCGAGGTCGACGGAGCCGCCGGGTACGCCGCGCGGCCGCTTGGGGTCGATGACGACGCCGTCTTCCTGTGGATGCATCCCGGCGGACTCCTGGTCGGCGGCGGGGACGCGTGCCGGGCGACAACGGCCAGGACCGCCTTGTCGACCGGCATGCTCGTGTGGGGCGTGGACTACCGACTGCCGCCGCTCTATCCGTATCCGGCGGCGCTGAATGATGCGATGTCCGTGTACCAGCACGCGCTGCGGGAGCGTGATCCGTCGCGGGTGTTCGTCGGCGGCGATTCCGCGGGAGGGAACATCGCGGCCGCGCTTTTGTTGTGCGCCAAGGACGCCGGGGTGCCGATGCCGGCCGCGCTGGTGCTCAACACGCCGCAAGTCGACCTGACCGAATCCGGCGACACCTTCCAGACACTGGACGGCGTCGACAACATCCTCCGCAGTCTGGCTCCCACGAACGCCCTCTACGCAGCGGGTGCCGACCTGCGGGATCCGTACCTGTCCCCGATCTTCGGTGACGTTTCCGGCTTCCCGCCCACCTTCCTCCGGAGCGGTACCCGCGATCTGTTCCTGTCGAACACGGTCCGGATGCATCGGAAATTGCGCGCCGCCGGCGTGGCAGCCGAACTGCACGTGTTCGAGGCGATGCCGCATGGCGGGTTCGGCGGCGACAGCCCGGAGGACTTGGACGCGGCGGCGGAGCAGCGGCGGTTTCTCGCTCGGAGTTGAGAGAACTTTTTTGCCGCAATACTTTCGAGATCCGATGCCGTCAGGTTATCGCCGGATAGCGAGCCAGTCTTGGACGCCGGGTCCGCACGCAGGCAAAACTCGAGGCATGACCACCGCTATCCATCGCCCTCTTCCCGGCTCCGATACCCGTCGAGCAGCAGCTTCGTAGTCAGCTCGATGTGATCCCGCAGGGCTTCGACCGTGCCCGCGACGTCTCGTTCGATCGCGCGTTCGCAGATCAGCCGGTGTTCCGCCGCGACGTCGCGGTGGTTGTCCTCGCTCGAGGCGCGGGCCCAGCATCGGTAGACCTCGGCCGATTCGCGCAGCTGGGTCGCCACCGTGCGCAGGTGCTGGTTCGGGCAGCCCTCCAGCAGGACCTGGTGGAACCGGGCGTGCGCGGACAGCCAGCGCTCGTTGATCGCGTCTGATTCGTCGGCGAACGTGGTGCGGGCGAGATTGTGGTGCACCGCGAGCAGGTCGGATTCCCATTCGATGCTGCCGTGCGCGAGGGATTCGCGGACCACGTGCGTTTCGACGACCACGCGCGCTTCGGTGAGGTCTTGCAGGGTGTCCGGGGAGACGTCGATGACCCGGAACCCTTGCTGTGGCGCGAAAGTCGCGAGCCCTTGGCCGACCAGCCGGGGCAGCGCTTCACGCAGGACGCCGCTGCTGGCGTCGTAGTCCCCTTTGAGCGCTTCGACGCGCAGCCGGGTTCCGGGCGCGTGCCGGCCGTTGAGGATGTCGGCGCGAAGACGCAGGTAGACGTCCTCGACGCGGGTCGTGCTTCGAGCGCCAGTCATGTCGCAGATCGTACCTGGTTCCGCATACTCGCCAGAATCTCGAGATTTAGTTGACTTATCGAGATTCGGCGGTGTTCACTGGCCGGGAAGCAGCGGAAGGACGCGGAGAATGCAAACGACGACACGGGCCGGCCGGATGTGCCTGGTGCTCAATGACAGGGCGATCGACGTCGAAGGGGCGAGCGGCGGGCGGTTCCCGGCCGATCCGCTCGCGGTTTTCGAGCGCTGGAGCGAGTTCGCGGAGTGGGGGCGGACGACGACCGACGGGCCGGCCGCGCCCGAGGGTCTCGCGGGGAGTCCTTCGCCGAAGCCGCGGCAGATCTTCGCCATCGGGCTGAATTACCGCGAGCACGCGCAGGAAGCCGGGCTCGAGCTTCCGGAGTCGCCGGCCACTTTCACGAAGTTCGCCACGTCCCTCACCGGGCCGGACACGGAGCTGAAGCTGCTGAGCGAGTTCGTCGACTGGGAAGCGGAACTCGTGGTCGTGATCGGCCGCCGGGCGGAGAAAACCGCGGCCGAGGACGCCTGGCTGCATGTGGCGGGATTGACCGTGGGACAGGACTTTTCCGAGCGAGTCGTCCAGGCGGCGGGGCCGGTGCCGCAGTTCTCGCTCGGCAAGTCGTTCCCGGGGTTCGCCCCCACCGGGCCGGTGCTGGTGACCGCGGACGAGTTCGCCGACCCCGACGACCTCGCGATCGAGTGCCTGGTCAACGGCGAGAGCGTGCAGAAGGCGCGCACGTCGTCAATGGTCTTCTCGGTCGCCGAGCTGATCGCGCGGCTCTCGGCGGTGTGCCCGCTCCTTCCCGGCGACCTGATCTTCACCGGCACGCCCTCGGGGGTCGGGCATTCGCGGTCCCCGCGGCGCTACCTGCGGCCGGGCGACGAGGTCGTCACCCAGATCGAGGGCATCGGACAGCTCCGGCAGACCTGCGTCGCCGGGTGAAGGGAGCGATTCCATGGCACTGCACAGATTGAAGTCGCTGACCGTCGGAGTGCCCGACGTCGCGGGCACCTCCGGCTACTACGCCGACTTCGGGCTCACGCAGCTCGCACCGGGCAGGTTCGCCACGGTCGAGGGCGGCGAGCAGTTCGTGCTCGCGCACTCGCGGGTCCGCCGCCTGCTGGGTTTGACCGTCGCGGTCGACGACGCCGACGACCTCGGCCGGATCGCCGCGAACCTCGACCGGCTGGGCGTTCCGGTGCGGCGCGAGGCCGACACGCTGCACGCCCGGGAGCCGATCGCGGACATCGCCGTCGAAGCGGTCGTCGCGCCGCGGCTGGTCCGCGCACCGGTCGCGGCGACTCCGTACAACGGGCCTGGCCGGTTGGACCGCGCCAATACCCGCGCGCCCGTGCTCTCCCGGACCGGGCCGGTGCGGCCGCTCGCGCTGGGGCACGTCGTGATCGGGACGGTCGAGCAGGAATCGACCCAGCGGTTCTTCACCGACGGCATCGGGTTCAAGGTCAGCGACGTGGTTCCGGGCCGGGCGGCGTTCCTGCGGTGCTCCACCGATCACCACAATCTGCTGGTGCAGCAGGCTCCGCTCAATTTCCTGCACCACACGTCCTGGCAGGTGTCCGATGTGGACGAAGTCGGCCGCGGAGCGATGGGCATGCTCGCCGAGCATCCGGAACGGCACGTCTGGGGTCTCGGCCGCCACCACATCGGGTCGAATTTCTTCTGGTATCTCAAGGATCCCGCCGGGAACTTCGCCGAGTACTACTCCGACATGGACGCCATCGTCGACGACCAGCTCTGGACGCCGCGGTCGTTCGAGGGCATGCGGTCGCTCTACGAATGGGGTCCGCCGCCCCCGCCGTCGTTCATCAACCCGGAGGACCTGGCGGCGCACATGACCGGCGCGCACGCCGAAGGCAGCTGAGCGGAAAGGCTATCATCTTGCGTTACATCGCCATGGAAGAAGCGTTCGCGCTTCCCGAACTGCAGGCCGGATACCCAGCGCCCAAAACGGAAACCGCCGCGCGGTGGGTCGAGGACTGGGGGAAACGGTTGTGCGACTACACGACATACCGGCTGCCGGAAATGGACGCGAACGGCATCGACGTTCAGGTGCTTTCCCTGACCGCACCCGGTATTCAAGGGCTGACCGATGCCGACCAGGCGGTCAAGGATGCTCGGATCGCCAATGACCATCTAGCCGAAGTAATTGCCGCGCATCCGGATCGGTTCCGCGGCCTGGCCGCGTTGCCGCTCCAGAGTCCGGAGGCGGCGGTGACGGAACTTCACCGCGCCGTCGGTGAACTCGGGCTCAGCGGGGCTCTCGTCAACGACCACACCAACGGCACCTACCTCGACGACCCGCGCTACGAACCGGTGTGGTCCGCCCTCGAAGAACTGAACGTGCCGCTTTACCTTCACCCGGGCGCTCCCCCAGCCGAACCCTGGAACGTACTCGACGGACGTCCCGAACTGCGCGGTCCATTGTGGAGCTGGGCGGCCGAGACGAGCGGACACGCGCTCCGGCTGGTTTTCGGCGGCGTCTTCGACCGGCATCCGGGGGCCACTCTCATCCTCGGTCACCTGGGCGAGTTCCTGCCGTTTCAGCTCGCGCGTCTCGATTCGCGCTACGATCGGCAGGAACTCCGGACTCTCGCGCGGAAACCGTCGGAATACTTCGGCGACAACATCCTGATCACCACCAGCGGGGTTTGTTCCCCGGCCGCGCTCGCCGGGGCGGTACTGGCCGTCGGAGCGGACGCGATCATGTTCGCCGTCGACTATCCCTTCGAAGACACTGCAGAGGCCGTCCAGTTCCTCGAGCAGGCACCGATCAGCAACCGCGACCGGGAGAAGATCAGCCACGGCAACGCCGAACGGGTGCTACACCTTTCCACGGACAAGGCGAGCACATGAAGATGCCGTGGCGAGCCATCGCGATCGGGCTGGCCGTCATGACGCTGGAGGGGTACGACCTCGTCGCTTTCGGCGCGACGACGCCCCTGCTGCTCCGCCACCAGCCGTGGCAGCTTTCCCTTCCCGAGCTGGGCACGTTGGGCAGCCTCACGCCGGTGGGCATGCTTTTCGGCGCACTGCTGGTCGGGCCGCTCACCGATCGGCACGGGCGCCGCCGGACGACCCTGCTCAGCATCGCGATCGTCTCGCTGGGCATGTTCGCTTGTGCGTTCGCGCCCAATCCGGAATTGTTCGGTGCCAGCAGGCTCCTCGTCGGATTGGGAGTCGGCGCGGTCTACCCCGCGATGGGCCCGCTGATCTTCGAACTCGCGCCGCCGAAACGGAAGAACCTCAGTTCGGCAATCGTCCAATGTGGAGTTACCATAGGCGGTTCGCTGGCCGCGGTCGTGGCCGCGGCGTTCCTGAGCGGAGACAACTTCCGGCCCGAGTACCTCGTCGGCGGCGCGGTCGGGTTGCTGCTGGTGCCGATGACGTACCGGTGGCTTCCCGAATCACCGGTATACCGGCGAGAGCCGACCGGAGCACGCGGCCTGCGCGTCGTGTTGCGCCCGCCGTATACCGGAACGACCGTGCTGTTCTGCGCCATGGTGATCTGTTCGTTCTTGCTCATTTTCGGGATCAACACCTGGCTGCCGCAATTGATGCAGACCGCGCGGTATCCACTGGATTCCTCGCTGATGTTCCTGACCCTGGTCAATGTCGGCGCGACGGTCGGCGGTCTCGCGATCGCGGCGCTCGCCGACCGGGCGGGATCGCGAATCCCCATCATCGCGTGCTTTGTCGTCGCCGCAGGAGCAATGGCTGCCTTGAGCGTTCGGTCGCCATTGCCGGTGCTGTCAGTGATCGTGCTGATCGGCGGCGCGGGCGCGTTCGGCGTGCAGGGGCTGATCAATGTGTACGTCGCCCGCACTTATCCAGCGCACGCCCGGGCCAGCGCGATCGGCGTCGCGCTGGGAATCGGCCGGATCGGCGCGATCGCCGGGCCGGTGCTCGGCGGATGGGTCCTTGCCGCCGGGTTCGCTCCACAGTGGAATTTCCTGCTTTTCGCGGTGCCGGCGATCCTCGGGGCGATCCTCACCGTCGTCCTCGGAAGTTTGCGCCGCACCGCCGAAACCCCCGCGTCGCGACCGGTCGAAGAACCGGCTTGAACGAAGGAACAGTCATGGACACGTACGACATCGCGGTCGTGGGCTGCGGTCCGGTCGGCCTGACCCTCGCGCGGCTGCTCAGCGCGAAAGGACTGCGGGTCGCCGCGATCGATCCGAACCGGATCGTCTGCCACCATCCGCGGGCGACTCATCTCGACGACGAATCGATGCGCACGCTGCAAACGCTGGGCGCGGCCGATCTGGAGAAGCGGTTCCTGCGGCAGACCGGATGGACGCTGCAACTGCCGGACGGCACGCCATTCCTCGAATTCGCCCACGCCCGGGAAGAATCCGGACAGGGCTGGCGCACAGATTACCAGTTCCACCAACCGGATTTCGAATCCCGGCTGCGCGGTCTGCTCGCGAACGACCCGAACGTCGACCTGTGGTTCGGCTGGCCCGTCACCGAAATCACCCAGGACGCCGACGCCGTCCACCTCACCGTGACCGGCCGGGGCCAGGTCAGGACGCTGACCGCGGCGTACGCCGCCGGCACGGACGGGGCGAATTCGTTCGTCCGGCGGCTGATGGACGCCGAGGTCGAAGATCTCGAGGGAACGCAACGTTCGCTCATCGTCGACATCCATCCGTTCCAGCACCCGCCGGCACTGCCCCAGGAATCCGGATTCATTCTGTGCCAGGGACAACGGCCGATCACCTACGTGCCGATCTTTCCCCCGATGCTGCGGTTCGAATTCATGCTCCTCGACGGAGACGACGCCGCCGCGCTCGAACGTCCGCAGGCGGTGTACGACGCGCTCAGCCGCTGGGTCGAACCGGGCAGCTACCGCATCATGCGCGCCGACACTTACGAATGGCACGCGCGGCTCGTGCACGGCTGGCGTTCCGGCAGGCTGCTCCTCGCCGGCGACGCCGCGCACGAAATGCCGCCGATGCTCGGGCAGGGCATGTGTTCCGGACTCCGCGACGCGGCGAATCTCGCCTGGAAACTCGCCGCCGTCGTCCAGGGCGGCAGCCCCGACAGCCTGCTCGACACCTACGAGAGCGAGCGCGCCCCGCACGTTCGCCCTTACATCGCCGAGTCCGCCCGGCAGGCCAACCTCATCGAGTCCTTCGGCGTCGGCGACACCCATCCGGAACTGACGGAGCCGCAGACTCTCGAACCGCTCCGGCCGCCGCTCGGCCCAGGCCTGAGCACCTCGGTCAGCCGGCTCAGCCCGCAGCCGCGGGCCGCGGACGGCACGCGGCTCGACGACGTCACCGGATACAACTTCGTCGTCGTCGGCAAACAGGCCGTCTCGGCGGAGATCGCGGAACTGTGGCGGAACCTCGACGTCGCGGTGGTCGCTGATGGCGGCCTGGCGGTCGAGGAATGGTTGGCCGCGAATTCGGCCACCGCGGCCATTATCCGCCCGGACCGGTACGTGTTCGCCTTCACCGCCGACACAGCGGAACTGGAGACGGCGACGAAGGAACTCGCGCGACGGATGGAGGTGCGCGTATGAAGCCTTACGGCACCGGGATGATCTGGGGCGAAGGACCCCGCTGGCATCAGGGCGCGCTGTGGCTGTCGGACACCCAGGGCAGTCGACTGTGGACGGATCACGGCGGGACCTGGAGCGCCACCAAGCTGGACTCACCGGCGAACGGACTGTGGTTCTTGCCCGACGGCAGGCTGGTCGCGGCCATGATGCACGAGAAACGCATCGGCGTCTGGGCGGACGGGCAGTTCTCCACCTACGCGGATCTCAGCGCCGTGGCTGGTCCGCTCGGCGATCTCGTCGGTGACGAGCAGGGCAATCTGTACGTCGACGACGTCGGGTTCGTCCCTGGTGAACCGCCGCGACCAGGCCGTTTGGTGCGGGTCGGCGTCGATGGCTCAGCCACTGCCGCTGCCGAGAACCTCGACTTCCCCAACGGTCTCGCCTTCATCGACGGCGGGCGCACCCTGGTCGTCGCCGAGACCGCGGCGCAACGGCTGACGGCCTTCACCGTCGGCCCGGACGGCACGCTGACCGACCGGCGGCTTTACGCGGACCTCGCCCGCTTGGTCGGCCCCGACGCTCGTCCCGACGGAATCTGGCCTGTGCCGGACGGGATCTGGGTGGCGACGACGACTGGACACGCAGTCGTGCTGGTCCGGGACAACACAGTGCGCGAGACGATCAAGACCGGCACCGCGTTCCCGATCGCGTGCTGCACCGATGGCGGAAACCGGCTGTTCGTCACCCTCGCCGACACCGGCGGACGGCCGCTGTTCGAGGCCCTCGCCGCCAAGGATGTGCGGACCACGGTCGCGGAATGGGAGCTCGAATGACCGCGCGGATTACCGATTTCGCCCGGTACGCGTCGGCCCGCACCGGACGCGACCTGACCGGCGGATACCGGACGTTGTGGGAATGGTCGGTGCAGGATCTCGACGGGTTCTGGTCCGCGGTGTGGGACTACTTCGGGCTGCCGGCGCGTCCGGAGGGACAACCGGCGCTGGCGACTGAGGCGATGCCGGGCAGCGTTTGGTTCCCGGGGAGCACGTTGAACTATGCGGCCGAGGTCTTCCGGGATCGCGACGAGGACGCCACTGCGGTGATCGCCGTGGCCGAGGACGGGGCACCGGTCGAGCTGAGCTGGGGTGAGCTGCGCCGTCAAGTCGGCTCGGTCGCGGCGGCGCTGACTGAATGGGGAGTATCGCCGGGCGACCGGGTGGTGGGCTACCTGCCCAATTCGGTCGAGGCGATCGTGGCGTTCCTGGCGACCGCGAGCCTCGGGGCGCTCTGGGCCGGATGCGGGTTGGACTACGTCGGATCGGCCGCGCTCGCGCGGTTCGCGCAGCTATCGCCGACCGTGTTGATCACCGCGACCCAATCCCGGCACGGTGGCCGCGTCGTCGAACGCAGCGCCGACGTGGCGGCCTTGCGCGCCGGACTGTCCACTTTGGTCGCGACTGTAGTGATCGACGACGCGGTGCCCGGCGCGATCCCCTGGTCGTCAATCGTCAATGGCGACGCTGTCTTTGCACCCGTGCCCGTTCCGTTCGAGCACCCGCTGTGGGTTCTCTTTTCCTCCGGGACCACCGGCCGTCCTAAAGGGATAGTGCACGGACACGGCGGCGTAGTCCTCGAGCAGCTGAAACATTCCGCCTTCCACCAGAACCTGCGGCCTGGCGACCGGATCCTCTGGTACACGACGCCGAGCTGGATGCTGTGGAACTCACTCGTCGGCGCGCTCCTCACCGGAGCGACCGCGGTGTGCTACGACGGCAGCCCGACGTTCGGTCGCCCGGACGCATTGTGGCAGCTGGCCGCTCGACTGCAGGTCACCACGCTCGGCACCAGTCCCGGTTACCTCGCGTCGTGCCGCAAGGCCGGGGTCCGGCTCGGTGAC
Source organism: Amycolatopsis sp. CFH S0740 (assembly GCF_004522315.1). Lineage (NCBI taxonomy): Bacteria > Bacillati > Actinomycetota > Actinomycetes > Pseudonocardiales > Pseudonocardiaceae > Amycolatopsis > Amycolatopsis sp. CFH S0740. Next base: position 91,646 of record NZ_SDLS01000010.1, read on the forward strand.
CATGACCTGCGCGCGCTGGTACGACTCGGCGTCACTGGCTCGACGTTCCCGGCTGACCTGCACCGCTGGGTCGAGGGTGAACTCGGGCCGCGAGTGCAGGTGGTTTCCAGCAGCGGCGGGACGGACGTCGTCACCGCCTTCGCGAGCGCGGCGCCCACCACGCCGGTGTGGGCGGGCGAGTTGTCCGCCCCTTGCCTCGGTGTCGCGCTCGATTCGCTGGGGAACAACGGGGAATCCGTGCGCAACACGGTCGGCGAGCTGGTCGTGCGGCGGCCGATGCCGTCCATGCCGGTGGGGTTCTGGAACGACCCCGATGGCAGCCGGTACCGAGCCGCGTACTTCGACACGTTTCCGGGGCTGTGGCGGCACGGCGATTGGACGACCATCACCGACCGCGGTTCGGTGATCATCCACGGCCGTTCGGACGCGACGCTCAATCGGCACGGCGTGCGCATGGGCAGCAGCGATATTTACGGGCCGGTCGAGGAACTTCCGGAGGTCGCGGAGGCGCTGGTTGTCGGCGTTGAGCTGGACGATGGCGGGTACTGGATGCCGTTGTTCGTCACGCTGACCGACGAGGCCCGTCTCGATGAAGCGCTGCGACACCGGATTCTCGCGGCCATTCGCCGAGGTGCTTCCGCGCGGCATGTTCCCGACGAGATCCTCGCGGCGCCAGGGATTCCGCATACTCGGACGGGGAAGAAGCTCGAGGTTCCGGTGAAGCGGTTGTTGCGCGGCGAAGAGCTGGACAGCGTGGTTGATCCTGGGAGCGTTGATCGGCCGGATCTTCTTGACTGGTATCGGCAGGTCGGCATGACTACGCGGGAAGGCTGAACGGGACCGGGGTGTGCTGCTCCCAGATCTTCCGTGAAGCTTCTTCCGGATAGGGAACGGTCTTCGACTCGACGTCCAGCACGCGGGTCAGCCGTTGACCGGGACGATAAGCGGCCCACCCCGGATCGCCAGTGGCTGCGAAGCTGACCCAAGCACGCCGAAGCTCCTCGGACGCCTGAAGCGTGGTGGCACCAGGCATCTCGCCGAAGACCTGGCGGCCGACCGGACTGTCCAGAGTTCCGAAGGCGAGACACACGTCGAGGCTGTGACACGCACCCAGACCGGGCGCGGACAGACACAGTTCGAACAGGTACGACCGGCCGCCAGCCAGAGCGTTGACTTCGGCCAACTGCTGGCTCGGCATCCGGAAAAGCGCGTCCGAGTAGACCGTCTCCATCAACTCCTCCGGGCTGGCGTCCGGGTAGCCAGCGCGGTAGCCGTCAGGCGACGGGGCAAAGAGGTCGAGCGCCCGTTGCGCGTCGTCGGAAGTGAACGTGCCGACTCGACCGGCCATCACGGAGAACAGGCGGAACTCGTCGCGGGTGTGGCCGACGAGGAGGTCGACGCCGTCCGAGAGGGCTGACCAGGGCGTCTGTGGCAGGGAATTCTCGTCCAGCACAGGACAAACTCCGGCCCCGATTTGCGCCATCGGCCCCCAGCGGTCGCGTTGGCCGGACAGGCTGGCGTTGAACGCGGTGAGCCTCTCTGCCAGCTGCCACGGGTCGACTTTTCGGAGGTCTTCCCCGTTCGCCAGCGCCGCGGTGACCTGCTTGGCGAGCGAAGGGAGGACGAAGGCACCGGGTACGGAATGCGCGATGGCGCGTTGGAACAGGCCTTGCGCCGTCACGAGCAAGGACGCGACCGACCCCGCTCCCGCGGACTGACCGGCGACGCACACTCGCGCGGGGTCGCCGCCGAAGCGGGAAATGTTGCGCTGCAACCATTCCAGAGCGGCGATCTGGTCGAGGAACCCGCGGTTGGCCGGCGCGCCGTCGATGAGCGCGAACCCTTCGACGCCGACCCGATAGTTCACGCTCACCACGACCAACCCGGCCGCGCACAGCAGCGTCGGGTCGTAGCTCGGGTCACTGCTCACCGAGATGACGTAACCGCCGCCCGGTAACCAAACCAGCACGGGCAGTCCTGCCGCACCCGGGTCGGGCGTTGCGACGTTGAGGGTGAGCCAGTCCGTTTCGTGCGCCGACTCCACCTGGACCGGCCCGGATTGCGGAGGCAGTGGACCAAACTCGGTCGCCTGTCGCGTGCCCTCCCAGGGCGAGACCGGGACCGGCGCGGCGAACCGGAGATCGCCCACCGGCGGCTGGGCGTACGGGATCCCACGGAACTCCGCCATCCCCGCTCGCCAGCGGCCCGCCACGGCCCCCTCGACCGTCCGGACCACTGGCTGCGTCTTGTCGTCCATTCTCGTTCCCCCTCCGGTTTCAAGTCAAGTGTATTATGTCACTTGTATTGGAACGAGGGAAAGGGCTGCCGTGCCGAAGAAGGTCGACCACCGCGAGCGCCGGGAAGCGATCGCGCGCGCGTTGTGGCGAGTCGTGGCGCAGCAAGGCTGGAACCGCGCGACCATGCGCGAGGTCGCCCGGGAGGCGGACGCGTCGCTCGGACAGGTTCAGCACTACTTCTCGACCCGGACGGCGATGCTCACGTTCGCGATGGAGTTCGCCGCGGAGCAGACGTCGCACCGGGTCGCCGAGGGACTCGTCGACGTCACACATCCCCGCGAGGTGCTGCGGGTGACGCTCACCGAGATGCTGCCGCTGCACCCCGACGCCCGCGCCACCAGCCGGATGAGCGCCGCGTACGTCCTCGAAGCACTGCACGACCCCGAGTTGCACGCGAAGCTGCGCGACGACTTGCGCGAGAAACGAGCACTCGTCGAACAGATGATCCGGCAAGCCATCGCGGACGGGCACATCGCCGACGACCGGGACCCGGCTGTCGAGACGAACCTTGTCCTTGCGCTGACTGGATTAACGCCGCTGCTTGAACTGGACGTGATCGATCCTCGTGCCGCACGCGTGGCGATCGATCGGTATCTGGATCAGCTTTTCGTTTAACCCGCGCCGGTCAAGCAGTGCTGCACGAGCGGGCCACTCGAACGCGGCCGGCTACGGCCGAATCGTTTGCAGCGCTTCCCCGTTCTCGGCGATGAACCAGAACGACCATCCGTTGCGGTTGTTGTGCACATTGGGGTTGAGTGCTTGGACAACCCCCATCGCGGCACCGCTCGGGCTCTTGTACGAGCACCCGGCGAGCACGCCGCTCGTAATGTCGACTCGCTTAGTAGCTTTGTGGTAGAGCGCCTCGATGCGCTCGCCTCCGTAGTCGGCGTAGATGGACACGCCGTCATCAGCAGGTTCCTGCCCAGCGGCGGCGGGCGTTCCGACCTCACGGACGAAATGGTCGAGCAGACGTCGCACCGCCTCACCGCCTGAGACCTGCCACGCACGTGCGAGCAGCATGACTCGGTCGTAGTCGCTGTCCACAAGGTCCAGTTTTTTCAATTCTCATTCCTCTCTGGTTGCTGAGAAGATAGTAGTATGCTCTACTAGGTTGCGCAAGCGGCGACAGTCCGAAGCCGCTGTCCGATGAGTGAAGGGCTCCTACCCCATGACCAAGCCTCGTGCGACGTCGTCCCGCCAGCGGACTCTGCTTGTCCTGGTCGCAGTGCTCACTGGAGTGATCGCCTGCCTGGTGGCCGGAATCGTGGCGGCCGCAGTGGGCACCCGAACGGAAGTCGTGCTGGCCGCTGGGGCAGGCGCTTTTGTGGTGACCGTCAAGCTCGTGCTCCACATCCTGAAGGAGCTCCGGCAGCTGTGAGCAATCATTGATGCGCACCGCGAAGAGAATGGACCTCACAGCAGAGAAGCGGCCGCTCTCATCCGACTGGAAGCGAGGGCTTTTCGCGAGCCAGAGGGCACGCCAATCACCATGTTTTGTGCCCCCCGGCAGGATTCGAACCTGCGACACCGGCTGTCGCAGAATCACGCCCATGTTAGCTCCATTTGTGTTTTGTCGTAACGGAATCTGTCCCGCAGAGTCTCAGTCGGACATCGTTGTATCGAGTTGAATTCTGATGGTTTACTGACACTAATGGCCCCTCGACTCGCCGATCTTCGGCTCGGCGTCGAGCAACGTCTCCAGCAGAGCCGCGGCCCGCTCGTTCGTCACCTGCATGCGCCAGTAGCGCTTCTCGACCATCTCCTTGGTGTTGCCCAGCTGGCTGGCCGCCTCCTCGACCCGGCCGCCCTGATCGGCCATGTGCGTACCGACGGTGGATGCGCCCGGCGAACTCGGCCAGCAAACCCGAGTGGGTCGCCTGCACGCAGGCGCGCGCGGGCCAGTCGTGGCAGGTCGACGGCCTCGACTTCCAGCCCGCGTGGTCGATGAGCGGCAACGCCGCCGGTGACGCAGACGCGCTCAACGCGGAGTCACCGCGCTGCCCGGCTTGGAATACGACTGGCTCAAGAGGGCCGATGGCGCGCGTCTGCAGCAAGAAAGCCGACGGCCGGGTTTGAACTGCGGACGCGCACGCCGCGTTGTTCCGCCGTCTCGGCATCCCGTTCGGCGGCTACGTCTACGCCCAGCCCAGCGACGGTGCCGCCGAAGCCCGCGTGCTGTGGGCGGAGTGCAAGCGGCTCGGCTGGACCGGGGTCGCGCCCGGCTGCGACATCGAGAGCGACCCGAAGATTCACATCTGGTCGAACGCTGAGGCCAAGGACCACGGCCGCGCGTACTGCTCGCAGATGCGCCAGCTCGGCGTCCGGCAGGCGGTCTACATGAACGCGTCGCTGGAGCAGGCGACCCGGCCGGATCTCTGGCCGGAAGTCCCGGTCGTCTGGGTCGCCCGATACGGGCTCAAACCGGAGACCCCAAGGAACGGCGTGCAATACACCGGCCACTAAGACATCCATCAGTACCGCGACGACGGCGCACTCCCCGGCTCGGCCGGAGCCGTCGGCTGGAACCAGTCCTACACCAACGCTCAACTCATCAGCGCGGAGGCTCCCGACATGGACGCTACCCGAGCCCGGCAGCTGGCCGAGCTGCATTCCTGGCTTAGCCCGCTTTCGCTTGAGATCGGGCCGAACAACGCGGACGGCATCGCCCCGCGCTCAAACGCCAAGCCGCTCAACGACATGCTCGCCAACGTGTACGGATGCTCTTCTTCGCGTCGAACTACATCGCGGCGCCGGACGGCAACCCGATGCCGTCGATCCTGTCCATGGTCGCCAAAGGCCGTCGGCGCGGGCCTCGACGATTTCCGCGCGCAGCTGCGCGCCGACGTCGTGGCAGTGCTCGGCGACGACAACGCCGAGCAGGCCGACGAGATCGTGGACAAGCCCGCCGCTCGGCTCGGCACGAAACCGGCGGTCGCGCAGTGACCGCGCCGGATCAGCCGAGCCGCGCCGGCACCGAGCCCGCGAGCATCGCCGAGGCCGTGCGCCTGGTCCTCGTCGCCGTCGTCGCCATCGGGTGGTGGGTGATCCCGGACCAGACCATCAACGTGATCGTGTCCGCGGTCGGCACGATCCTGTCCGTCGTGAGCAGCGTGCTCGTCCGCCGCCCTGTCGTGCCGGTCGCCAAGCTCGACCAGGACTAACCGGGCATGGAACCGCCTCGCCGCGCAACCGAGGGGGAAGCGCGGCGGGGCGGAACTGAGCAGATGGCGGGTCGGTGCGCCCGGCTAGGGCGTGGCCGACGGGGTGCCACGTTGCTTGGCCGCAGAGAAGAGGCGACAGCCAAGGTCGAGGCCAAGGCTGGTGTTGAGCGCGGTGCCGAAGGAGATCGCTCCTTCATCGGTCCGGTTATGGAAGACGGCGTCGTGTGATCCGGGCGCGTCGTGCAGACGCTGGGGACGCGGGTCGAATCCGTAGCGCTGGGCGATGGTCCCGATGATGGTGAGGGCTTTCTCCTAGTCCGCGTCCGGCAGGTTCCCGGTCACCCCGTGGTCGCCCAGGCTTGCCTGTTCGCCGTCGTTGCCGACGCCGGGGAATCGTGCGCCGCACGCTGCTCGCGAGCCGTTGCCAAGCGGCGTCCAGGGCGTCAGTTTGGGGATGGCGGCGGTGAGGGCTTGGCGGAGTTCGGTGTCGAGTTGCTGGTATTGCTGGCGGGCTTGGTCGGTGTCGGGCAGGCGCATCAGTGCGGCCCAGACTTCTGCGGGGTCTCGGTCCACGTTGTCTCCTGGGAAGGGCGATTTCTCGACACTGCACGCAGTCAGGACTGCAGCGAACAGCCCAGCAATGAGCAGGACTGCTGACCTTGGCTGATCCAGTCGACGGCTCATCCGGGCCTCAGGACTTGGGCTCGGGCGTCCCGTTGGGCCAGACGCACGGCGAACTAGCTCCGATGCTCAGGCGCCCCAGGACCGTTCCCGTCACCGTGCCAGTCAGGCTCATGACGTAGCCGTCACCGTTATGGGCGTTAGCGAATTGGTCGCCCTGCCAGGTGTCGGTTTCGATTGTCCAGCCGTTGTCCGTCCACCACTTTTTTAGCTTTTCGTAGTAGGAACTATTTTGCGCGCGGTCCGGGCCGTCTACCCAGTAGGTGACGCCGACCCTGACTTGACCGGTTTCTTTGTCCGACGAGTCAGTGCAGGACTCTGCGGGAAATACGATTTCGGTCAGCTTGTACCCGACAGGGAAGGAGATCGACGCGGCAGCGTGAACGGCGTCCGCCGCCGCCTGCTTGGCCTGTTCGGACGTGAGGGTTGGCTGCATGGGGGCACCTCCGCAGGCGGTCATTGCGATCAAGACGGCGGCAAGCGTTGCGAGCCTCATCGGCTGCACAGGTTTTTTTTGATAGTTACGAGTCATGGTTTGCTTCCGGCAATTACCTTTCCTATCGACTTGAGTGAGGAAGAGTCTTTGTTCCAGTAGTCGCTGTGGGAGGTGGCGGGGTTTCCGGTGTCAGAATCGAAGGTCTGCCCGCCGAACCAGGGGGTGGTGGGGGCGGGTCCGAGGGGGTCGATTCCGTCGAGCGGGGAGAAGTCGAGGTTGGTGAGTGCGGGGATGGGGTCGGTAGTGGAGGCGGTGGAGTAGATGTGCTGGCCGACTTGGTTTTGAGGAGTTCCGTCGAGGTGGAGCTGATTGGCGTGGTCGACGCCGACTCCGGGGCTGGCGACCATGACGAGGTTGTTGGCGGGCAGGCCGAGGTCTCGGGCGGTTTGGCCGACGACGGTGGTGCCGTAGCTGTGTCCGATGACGGTGGTGTTCACCGGCCCGTGGTGCGCGGCCCCGAGCCCGTCCTGAAAACCGCGCAGCGCGGGTTCGGCTTTGTCGGCGAAGCTCGTGCTGGCCGCGTCCGGGAGGACGCTTTGCGGCGCGTCGTACCCCACCCACGTGATCACCGACGTGGACGGGGAACCCAACTGCGTGGCTTTGGCTGCCATGGCGTCGGAGCGTTCGATGTCGGTGTGCATGCCGTCGTTGAGCCCGGCAGTGGTGCCGGGGACGTAGGTGGCGACGTTGGCGGCGTGGTCGGGATCGCCGATGGCGACGATCGCCTGCCCGGAGTTCGCGGGGTTGATGCCAAGCAGGTAGGCGGGCGGCTGACCGGGCAGGGCCTGGTCGAGCCGGTGTTTGATCTGGTCCATTCCGGCGATCTTGCCGTTGAGCTCGTCGAGTTGCTTTTCCAGCGCGTAGTACTCCTTCTGTTGCTGCGGATCGCTGCGTTTCACCCCGTCGAGCCGGTGGCGGATGTCGTCGCGCTGCCGTTGCAGATCGGCGTAGTCGCGGTCGAGCACGGCCCGGTTCGCGCGGTCGCGGTCGACGGCGGGCAGTCCGTCTATCGCGCCGATCCGGCCGGGGCGGTCGCGGATCAGGATGTCCCGCTCGGCCGGGGAGAGGGTGGCCCACCACGCCGAGGCTTGCGATGGCGTCGCGTTGGGCGGAGGTTCGGGCGCGGTGAGGCCAGGAGCGTTTAATCCGTCGGCGGCCGCGGCGGCGACGGTGGACTCGTTCCCGGTGCCGAACTGGCCGGCGGCTGCTTTGTCCAGGACGGCGGCGAGGTCGCTGTCGATGTCTTCGGCGGTGCGCAGGATCTGCGCGACGTCGTCGGCCAGTTGCTGTTGTGCTCGTGCCCGGTCCTGCGGGTGCAGTTCCGGTGGCGGGTCACCTGCGTAGACGCAGACGATCGCGCCGTCGGCGGTGATCGCGAACCCGTATTTGCGGGCCAGCTCGTCGGCGTTCTTGATCGCGGCCTGCAGCGCGAGGATCGCGTCGGCGGCCTGCCCGACGGCTTTGCCGATCGCGGCGACTCCGGCGGCGTAGGTGTCCAGGCCCTGCATGTGGGTCTTGTGCTGGGCGGCCGCGCCCTCGGCGGCGGGACCGCTCCAGCCGTCCACCGGGAGCAGTTTGCCGTAGTCGTCGCCCTCGCTGACCAGAACCTGCACCTTCGCCCGCACGGCCGAGCAAACCTCGTCCAGCACGTTCGGGTTCCAGGCGCGCACATCGGCCAGTGACACCATCAGCGCGGCCCCCGCATCGTCGGAGCGACGGGGAACACCCCGGCCGCGCTGTGGTCGCCCTTCTCGTACCGGTCGGCTGCTGCACCAAGATTCTCGCCGAACCGCTGCGCCTGTGCACACCACTGCGCGAAGGTCGACGACAACGCTTCTTGGCAGCCCCCGGCCGCCGCCGCGGCCTTCCCGCCCCGCACCGCAGCCGAGACCCGCCCGACCAGACCGGCGCAATCCGCGCCGCGCAGACCGGCCGTTTTCTCCCCTGCGGACCGCCCCGCCGCTCTCAACGCAGCGGGCACACTCGTGAACCCCATCGGCCTCCCCTTCCCGTAACCGAGAGTCACGTTACGGGCACCGGGGCTCGGAGATCAACGGTGTCTACCCCTCAAACGGGGGGCTCGCCAGCGAACACGCGAAGGCCTACCTAGGCGCAGCTAGATAGAACTACTCAGGAGGAGGAGAAGCGACGCGTGGCACGACCTGATGTGCAGCGCCCAAGGACTCGTGAACGCTAGATCGCCGCCATGCGCGTCGCTCGACCGGCACATTTCACCGGACAACGGAACCGCCCCGCCACGCGCCTGCGAGAGGGAAGCATGCGGACGTGCGGCATGGGGTCGTGGTTATGTGCGGGATCGAAGGGTTAGCAGGGGCGAGAGCTCGATGGCGTTCTGGCCGCCGTGCGGGCGAATCGTCTCCTTGTGTTTCTTCAGGAGCCGACGGATCGTGGCATAGCACGTACTGTGTGCGTCGGTGACTGCCTGTATGGATGCGCCGCCTTCGTAGTCGAGAATGTTCTGTTCGATGTCGAGGTCGGTGCGCTTCACACCCTGTCGGATGGGCGGCAGCACGGCCCCTTCCTGCCGCAGCAATCGCCCGGTCCAGCTCAGCGACAGCCCGTGCTCCCGAGCGATCTCGGTGACCGACTCACCGGCTCGCCAGGATTCGATCATCCGGCGGTTTCGCTTGATCCGTTTCGCGCGCGCCTCGTCCGGCGTTTCCATCCGGTGTTCCTGTCATCGCAGTCTGTTGGATGGGGGCGGTGGTCTTCGGGATAGACCACCGTCCCCCGCACCCCGTCCGGTGGGGGCGCACCCGGTGCCGCAGCGTGTCGAGGGATCACCGCCGCGGTGCCGGGCTGTCTAGATGTCCAAACGGAAGCTTTCGCCGCACTCGCCGCATCGGTGGTCCGTGTGCTTGGCGGTCGCGCCGCAGGCTTTGCAGGCGAGTCGTATCCGGATTGGACGGCGCGGCGGACCAATGCGAGCGAAGCCCGGCGCTCGGCGCAGCCAGTCGGAGAAGAGGAACAGGGGATTGATCCCACATTCGTCGTCGGCGTGGTGGTCGCCGCGATCCACGACGAGTCGAACGGCACCTACGGAACGCCCCGGCTGCACGCCGAACTGCGCCACCGCGGGCGGCGGCACTCCCGCAAGCGCATCGCCCGGCTCCTGCGCGCCGCCGGCCGCGCCGGACGAGCTCCGAAACCGTGGCGCACCACCACCGTCCCCGACCCGGGCGCGCACACTCCGGCCGATCTGATCAAGCGGGACTTCTCCTGCAGCACAAGCGATATCAACACTCGCTGGTGCGGCGATATCACCTACATCCGCACCTGGGAAGGCTGGCTGTATCTGGCCACGGTGATCGACCTCGGTTCCCGCCGCGTTGTCGGCTGGGCCACCGCCGATCACCTGCGCACCGACCTGATCGCCGACGCGCTCAACAACGCCGTTGCCCAGCGCCGACCGGAACCCGGGGTGATCTTCCACTTCGATCGCGGCTGTCAAGGTGAATTCAACTGGTCGTCGCAACGCCTCGATCTCGGAGGTGTGCGGTGGGGCGTGGCGGGAAGCAGGTGCCGGAGGCTGCGGTGGGTGCCAGGCGGCAGTGGGCGGCGGATCGGGCGTTGCGGCCGCCGATGCGTTCACCGGGTCGTCCGGAGCCGTCTCGCGCGGTGCAGCGGGATTTCTGGCGTCTGATCGGATCGGGGGTGACAACGTTCGAGGCCGCGCAGGCAGTCGGCGTGTCGTGGCCGGTCGGGTCTCGGTGGTTCCGACACGCTGGCGGGATGCCGCCGATCAGTCTGGACGAGCCTACAGGTCGTTACTTGTCGTTCCTGGAGCGTGAGGAGATCGCGTTGCTGCGCGCCCAGAAGGTCGGAGTGCGCGAGATCGCCCGGAGGATCGGCCGTGACCCGGGGACAGTCTCGCGCGAGCTGCGCCGCAACGCGGCGACCCGCGGTGGCAAGCAGGTCTACCGGGCGCTGGTGGCGCAATGGAAGGCGCAGCAGGCGGCGAAGCGTCCGAAGACCGCGAAGCTCGCAGACAACGACAGGTTGCGCGAGTACGTGCACGAGCGGCTGGCCGGGAACGTCCGCCGACCCGACGGCACGGTCGTGACCGGGCCTCAGACCCCGGCGTGGAAGGGGCTGAACAAGCCGCACCGGCAGGACAGGCGGTGGGCGACAGCGTGGAGCCCGGAGCAGATCTCGCACCGGCTCCGGCGCGATTTCCCGGAGGATGAGTCCATGCGGATCAGCCACGAGGCGATCTACCAGTCGCTGTTCGTCCAGGGCCGTGGTGCGCTCAAGCGGGAGTTGGCGACCTGCCTGCGCACCGGCCGAGCGTTGCGGGAACCGCGAGCCCGGTCGCGGAACAAGCCGCAGGGACATGTCACCGCGGACGTCGTCTTGAGCGAACGGCCCGCCGAGGCCGCCGACCGTGCGGTCCCGGGCCACTGGGAGGGCGATCTGATCATCGGGACGGGCCGGTCCGCGATCGGCACGCTCGTCGAGCGCAGCAGCCGTTCCACGATCCTGGTGCATCTGCCCAGACTGGAGGGCTGGGGCGAGAAGCCACCCGTGAAGAACGGTCCGTCGCTCGGCGGCTACGGCGCCATCGCGATGAACGCCGCGCTGACGGCGTCGATGACGAGGTTGCCCGAGCAGCTGCGCAAGACCCTCACCTGGGACCGGGGAAAGGAACTGTCCGGTCATGCCCAGCTCGCGCTCGATACCGGGACGAGAGTGTTCTTCGCCGACCCGCACTCGCCCTGGCAGCGACCGAGCAACGAGAACACGAACGGCCTGCTGCGCCAATACTTTCCGAAGGGCACCGACCTATCCCGGTGGTCCGCCGAGGACCTCGAAGCCGTCGCCCTGGCGATCAACAACCGGCCCCGCAAGATCCTCGGCTGGCGAACGCCAACCGAGGTCTTCAATGACGAGCTACGCTCGAGCCAACAACCCGGTGTTGCAACGACGGATTGAACTCGCCCAATACACGCCTGCCCAGTTCGGTGCCCTCGCCGACGAGCACGGCGCGCGTTTGTCGGTGGGGCGCAAGGGACAGTGCTGGCCCAACGCCGTCGCCGAATCGTTTTTCGCTACCATCAAAGCGGAATTGCTCGACCGGCGCGGCTGGCCTACCCGGGTTGCCGCGCACAAAGCGATCTTCGGCTACATCGAAGGCTGGTACAACACCCGCCGACTGCACTCCAGCCTCGGCTACCTCAGCCCCAACACCTACGAACCCACCCACCGGATAGCCTGACCGCCTCAACGACCCTGTCCGTCAAAACGGGTCAGCCCCAGTCGGTCAGTGGCAATCCAACTGGACCTGCGCTCAGCGATCCTCGCCGCTCGTGCCGGCGACCCGGTCGAGGCCGACGACTATCTGGGCGAGGTACGCGCGTTCGCGGACGAGTTCCAGCCGCCCGCGGTCCCGTACTACGGCGTCGACGCCAGCACGACGAACATCGTCGTTCACTGGTGCGCGAAGCCGGTCGAGAACTACAACGGCACCGAAGCCGTCCGGCGTGCCTCCGCCGTCGAAGTTACGGACCCGCGTCGACCGGAACGGGTCGGGCACCACCACATCGACATGGCGCGCGCATGGATGCTCCATGGTGACCGAGAGCGCACTCTCGCAGAGTTGAACGCGGCCAGGGAAGTCGCACCGAACGCGACCCGTCACCACCCATCGGTCACCGAGACGGTGCGGGCGCTCGCCGCTTCCGAGCGGCGCACCACCGCGACTCTGGCTGGGTTCGCGCGATGGGCAGGCGTTCGGCTCTGACCAGAGCTAACCCGGTCGGTTGGCGGCGAGCAGTGACCGCGCGGACGCCACCTCGTACTCGGTGCAGCCAGTCCCCCCGCTGGTCGAGGTACGGCGTGTACGCCGAGCCGAGCAGTCGCGAGCCGCAGTCGGCGACCGGTTCCAGCACGTCGCCGTAGGCTTGCATGGTGCGGTCGCCGTACTTGGCGTATTGCCGCGTATGAACCCACTCGTGGTTGATCACGTCGATCATGTGCGAGCACGGAACCCGCGGGGAAATGCGCACCTGCATCGTGCCGTGCAGGTCGACCACGCCCCACAGATTGTCGGGCGGCTCGGCGATCGTCCAGGTGAAGCCGCCGCGACCGAGCTCGTCGAGCCGCCGGTTCATCACCGTGGCCTGGTCGCACGTCGGCGCTTTGCGATCGGTCGGCCTCAACCCGGCCGACCGTGCGACCGGGTCGACCGGTGGCGCGAAGCTGGTCAGACCGAATGCAACGACCAGGGTTGCCAGCAGCGCCCCGATCGATCGCGAGGTGAAGCATCTCGGTCTGTCGGAGTCGTCCCCCACGGTGTCCCCCTCGTCATGGTCCGGCAAAGGGGATCGCAGAGCGAAGCGGACCTGTTACGCGGGAAGCCGCGGGAGGTGCGGACCGTGTGCGGAGAGGTACGGTCGGGGGCCGAACCGTCACGCGCTGAATTCAGACAGTTTTCTGACTCTTGAGGCTTCCCGGTTCGAACCTTCTTGATCGAAATAGGATCTGACCTGCGGATGTGTGCCCCCGGCAGGATTCGAACCTGCGACACCGGCTTTAGGAGAGCCGTGCTCTATCCCCTGAGCTACGAGGGCCGTCGCGTGCTGCTGGCTACATCCTAGCGGGGCCCGTGGGCGGTGAAGTCAGGTACGCCAGTGCCATCTCCGCCGCTTCCTCTGCCCACGTCTCCCACGGGCGGTCGTCTGGCCAGAATCTGCTGGTCGCGGCGCGGTGGACGCATGCGCCGATGATCGTTCTGGCGGCCATTTTCAGGTTCTCGACCTCGGCCGAGGAGAGCGGCAGGGCTTCCAGCAGGGCGTCTTGGATCGCGGACAGGGCGGCCAGGCCGCGGTCTCGGCCGTCGGAGCGTTGGGCGCCCAGTAGTTCCGGGAAGATCCCGTCGTGTTCTTCGAAGGTCTGTGCCAGGGCTGCCACGAAGGCGGTGAAGATCGAGCGCAGGTCCGGGGGCGCTGAGCGGAGGGCGTCTCGGACGCTGGTTTCCAGCTGGGTCAGCAAGCGGTCCTTCACGGCGTGCAGCAGCTGTTCCTTGCCGTCGAAGCGGCGGTAGATCGTGCCGACCGACATGCCTGCCTGCGAGGCCACCGCGGCGACAGTAAACGACTCCAGGCCCTGCTCGGCCAGGACTTGTTCGGCTGCGGTCAGGAGTCTCTGCAGCGCGGCGCGGCTGCGGGCCTGTTGCGGCGGGCGGAAGCCCTCGCTGGTCTCGCTCACTCGCGGCACGTTACTGGTAGCGTCGCGGATATGCGAATGATAATTCCCGTTCGCATCTAGGAGGGGGAGCCATGGTCAGCATCGAGGTGCGCAACGCCTACGTCGACTTTCCGATCTTCGACGCCAAGACCCGGTCGTTGAAGAAGCGGGTGCTCGGGAAGGTCGGCGGGACCATCGCCGACGGGGCAAGGGTGCCGGTGATCGAGGCGTTGCGGGACGTGTCGTTCCGGCTTGGCGAGGGCGATCGGGTTGGGCTGGTGGGGCACAACGGGGCCGGCAAATCCACGTTGCTGCGGTTGCTGTCCGGGATTTACGAGCCGACGCGCGGCGCACTGAAGGTCGTGGGGCGGGTCGCGCCGGTGTTCGATCTGGGGGTTGGGCTGGATCCGGAGGTGTCCGGACGCGAGAACATCCTGATCCAGGGGCTCTTTCTCGGGATGAGCCGGCGGCAGATGACGAAACGGGTCGATGACATCGCGGAGTTCACTGAGCTCGGCGACTATCTCGAACTGCCGTTGCGCACCTACTCGGCCGGGATGCGGGTGCGGCTCGCGCTCGGGGTGGTGACCACGATCGATCCGGAGATCCTGCTGCTCGACGAGGGGCTCGGCGCGGTCGACGCGGCGTTTCTCGCCAAGGCGCGCGATCGGCTCAAGGACCTGGTGCGGCGGTCCGGGATCCTGGTGTTCGCGAATCATTCCGACGAACTGCTCGCGGAGTTTTGCGATACCGCGTTGTGGATGGACGAGGGGCACGTGAAGCAGCACGGTTCGCTGTCCGAGGTGCTGAGCGCTTACAGCGGGAAGGCCGCGGTTTAGAGCGGCAGCAACGATCCACTGCGCTTCACCGTGCGGACCACGGGGGCGGTTTCCATTTGCTGGATCCCGTCGAGCGCTCCGACGCGTTCGGTTAGGTATTCGTACAGGTGCGTCGCGTTGCGGCAGGCGATCGCGGCGACCAGGTTCGCCGGGCCGGTGGTGACTGCGGCGAATTGCACCTCTTCGTGTTCCGCCAAGGCACTTGCCACCGAGGTGACGGCTGAGGGGCGGACGATCATCCACAGTCGCGCTTCTGCCTGACAGCCCAAGGCGCGCAGGGAAATGTCCAGCTGATACGACAGCACCCCGGCTCGGCGGAGGGTTTCGATCCGGCGCTTCACGGTCGACTCGGACAGGCCCGACGCGGCGGCCAGTTCGCCGTAGCTGGCGCGGCCGTCGTCGGCCAGGACTTGCACTAACTGCCGGTCGGCGTCGTCGAAGGTGGTCTCCTCGGCGGGGTCGACCGGGACTTGCAGCGCGGCGATCTGCTCGTCGGACAAGGCCGACCATCGGCCTAGGCGCGTGAACCCGTGCAACATCTGGTGTGCGGACACGGACGTGATCCGGCTGCTCCGCGGGAGTTTGTCCAGCAGCAGCACGTCGGGTTCATCCACAATGGACGACTGTGTCGTGCACGCGATTTCCGTGCCGCCGGACAGCAAATGGACCCAAAACGTATCCGGGCGCTTGGCGAGCGCCGTCGCGATCGGGAGGCCGGACGCGGGCGCGCAGGCGAATCGGACCGTCCACAGTGCGTACCCGAGTCTCGCGCTCGCGACCGCGCCTACTACCCGGAGCACCCCGGCCTGTCGCAACCGCCGGTAGCGCCTGCCGATGGTGTTCTCCGAAACGCCGAGCACGTCGGCGATCCGCGCGAAAGCGGCGCGGCCGTCGAGATCCAGCGCGTGGATCAGCTGGCGGTCCACGGAGTCCAGCGTGACGGGTTTCATCACTCCACGATAGTTGATGACGGGATCCGCCACCAAAGGCCAGTTTGCTTGAGGCACGCCGACAGCGTGAGCACTCTTCAGGGAATGAGAAAGGGAGCTGTGATGCGCAAATGGGGGCCGTTGGCGGCGATCTGCCTCGGGTCGTTCATGTTGATCCTCGACACCACCGTGGTGACGGTTGCGTTGCCGGAGATGGCGCGCGGGCTGGGAGCGTCGCTGGCCAGCCTGCAATGGGTGGTCAACAGCTACACCTTGGTGCTCGCCGTTCTCGCGTTGAGCGCGGGCGCGATCGGCGACATCGTAGGACAGCGTCGGGTGTTCGTCGGTTCGGTCGCGTTGTTCGCGGTGGCGTCGCTGGGATGCGCGCTCTCACCGAATGTCGGCGTGCTGATTGGCGCGCGGGCGGTGCAAGGGATCGGCGGCGCGGCGATGATGGTGGCTGCGATGTCGTTGCTGGGAGCCAATTACGCGGGCAAGGAGCGAGGTGCCGCGTTCGGGACGTGGACGGCGGTGCTCGGTGGCGCTGGTGCGGCGGGCCCGTTTCTCGGTGGCGTTTTGACGCAGTGGGCGGGGTGGCAGGCGATATTCTTTCTCAATTTGCCGTTGAGCGTGCTGACTCTGCTGCTGACCCGGAAGTATCTGGCCGAGGCACCGAAACGACCGGCTGGCACCCGGATCGACTTCGGTGGCATGCTGGCTTTCGGAGTCGGTTCGGGTGCGGTGATCTACGCGTTGATCCAGCATGCGTGGCCGGTGTTCGCTCTCGCGGCCGTGGCGTTGACAGGTTTCGTTGTGGTCGAGCGACGAGTGAAGCACCCGATGCTCGATCTCGCACTGTTCCGCCGGGCATCATTCGTGACAGTGCTGGTCGTGGTTGTCGCGAGTTCTTTCGTATTCGCCTGCCTGGTTTACGTGTCGATCTGGCTGCAAACCGCGGTACACCTCAGCCCGACCGAGGCTGGGCTTGCGCTGATTCCGTTGGCGGCAACGTCTTTTCTCGCCTCGATCCTGATCGGCAAGCGGCTGCACGCGGTTTCGCCGGGCATCGTGCTCGGGCTCGGGGCCCTGCTGGCGGCTGCGGGCTGCGGCCTGGAGTGGATGCTGCTCGACCGCGATTCGACGTGGCTCAGCCTGCTGCCCGGGCTGATCGTGACCGGCGCTGGGATGGGGATCGCCGGACCTGCGGGCAGCACCGCGATTCTCAGCGCGGTTCCTGGGGACCGCGCGGGGATGGCGTCCGGTGCCATGGCTACGTTCCGGCAGCTCGGCCAGACGCTCGGCGTCGCCGTGCTCGGGCTGGTTTACGCCGCCGACCTCGGCGACGTCTTCCTGGTCACCGCCGGGCTCAGTCTCGTCGCCGCCGTGCTCAGCTGCCTTGTGCTGCCTCGAAACAATGCCGGTGCGCCGTCGCGAACTCGCGGAAGCTCCGCGGTCGCTGGCCGGTGACGTCCTCGACTGTGGACGTCACGGTTTCCGCGCCGCCGTCCAGGTATGTATTGCACACCTCGACCAGCGCCTTGGCATGGAACGACGACATTCCGGCTTCAGCCAGCGCGGAAAGTGCTTGCTCGTTCGACATTCCGCGGTACGTGATCGGACGGCCGAGCACTTCGGACAGCACTGCCGCGGCCTCGTCATACGTCAGCGCTTCGGGACCGCTGAGCGCGTACGCTTTGCCTGCGTGACCGTCCTCGGTCAGTGCCCGAAACGCTACGCGGGCAATGTCTTCGGCGTCTACAAAGGCGATCGGACCGCGGATCAGCGGGCTGGCGAAGAAATTCCCCGACCGGATGGTTCCGGCCCAGTTTCCCGAGAACGCCTGGAGATAGAAGTTCGCCCGGAGGAAGGTCCAGGACAGCGGCGAGGTTTCCAGCATCCGCTCGACCGGACGGTGCAGCCGGGCAATCGGGGTGAGTTCCTCGTCCGCCCGCCACAGCGACTGTTTCACCACGTGCGAGACCCCGGCGGACACGGCGGCTTCGACCACATTGGACTCGTTGCCGGTCTGTCCGGGGCTCATCGCGCCCAGCAGGAAAACCTTCGACACCCCGGCCAGCGCCGGTTGCACGCTGGCCGGATCGGACATTTCGACGGTGACCGCGTCGATTCCGTCCGCGGTGGCTTTCTGTGCTTTCTCCGCGGAATGGTAAGCGGCCCGGAACGGCACCTCGGCCGCGCGCAACTGCTTGACCAGCGCCGATCCCACGTTGCCGCTCGCACCCGTCACCAGGATCATGCGCTCCGCCTTCGCGCGTCGGGGGCGTGTAGGCGATTCAGTGTAGTGGATCAGCGGACGGCTATCCGGCGTTCGCTTCCGCTCGCCGCTGCACCAGTTCCTCGACCGCGGACGGCAGCGTGGTGTCGAAGTCGATGAGCTTCGCCCAAGTCGGCGTGACGACGATGCGGACCATGCCGTCCGCGTACAGGGAGCGGACTTCGGCTTCCCATTCGACGCGCTGTTCCGCCGTCATCTCGTAGGTGCCGTTGATCTGGAGGAACTCGTCGGGGATGTGGTCGACGTAGTCGAGTTCGGCGCGGCCGCGGACGAGCAGGATCTTCGGCGGGTGCGACTCGGTGTCGATGGTCAGCGCGACCATCGGGTTCGCCCGCAGCGCAGGCAGTTTCGGCGCGTTCTTGGTGGTGCACAGGACGACCTCGGTGCCGTTCCAGGTAAACGAGATCGGGACGCTGCGCGGAGTGCCGTCCTTCGCCACGTAGGCGAGCCGGGTGATGTCGCGGGCGAGCAGTTCACGGCTGAGCGGGCGGTTCAGGACTTCGGCGACTTCCTGCGGTTCCATCGTGGTCTCCTTCTCGGCTTCGGTCAGGTGCTGCGGGGACGGAGCCCGGACGACGTTCTCGACACTACCTCGACTGTGACCTGGGTCACTTTGATAACTACAACACTTGTACAACTGATTGACAGTTATCCGGCAGAGGGCGTTGAGTACTCCTCGAGCCTGGAAACGCGATCGGCCCGCGAAGCGGGGCCGGAGGGAGTGCTTGCCATGACCACCGCCGCCCCTGAGTTAACTCTGCGTGAGCTTCGTTCTCAGCGTGTACACAGCGAGTGTGCAGAACAGTGGTCAACCATGACGCCCTGGCACCGGAAGGCCTGATGACCGACCCTCACGACAGACGTGCCGCAGCGTCCCGAAGTGCTGCGGCGCGTGGTGTCGCTGCCCGTGCCGCGGCCCGGCGGCGGCGGGTCACCGGCCGGGTCGCGCTGGCGCTCGCGGCCGCGTTGACGCTCTCGCTGACCGGCTACGGCTGGGCTGCCTACCGCGGCGTCGTGTCCGGGCTGCAGGTTTCCGACGTGCTCGACGGGCAGTCGACCTCCAGCGGCGGCGACACCAACATCCTCGTCATGGGCCTTGATTCGCGGCTCGACGAGAACGGCAACCCGCTGCCGGAGGACATCTACAACTCGCTGCACGCCGGGGATCAGCAGGACGGCGGCTACAACGCGAATGTGCTGATGCTGCTGCACGTCCCCGGCGACGGCGGCAGGGCGACGTCGATCTCGATCCCGCGCGACGATTACGTTCCGCTGGCGGGCTGTCCGGACAACGTGTGCCAGGGCAAGATCAAACAGGCCTACGGGCTGGCGTTCGACGAAAAGGCCAAACAGCTCGTCTCGCAGAATGTCACCGACAAATCCCAGCGCGAGCAGCAAGCCCGGGACGCGGGCCGCCGGGCGGAAATCGACACCGTGCGGAAATTCCTCGGCGGTGTCCCGATCGACCATTTCGTCGAGGTCACCCTCGTGGCGTTCTTCGAGATCGCCCAGGTAGTCCAGCCGATCACGGTGTGCCTCAACGAGGACACCCAGGACAGCTATTCGGGCGCGAATTTCCACGCCGGCCAGCAGGAAATCAGCGCCGAACAGGCCGTCGAATTCGTCCGGCAGCGCCGCGACAACGTGCATCCAGCGCTCAATTTCACCGATCTCGACCGCGAACGCAGACAACAGGCTTTCATCTCTTCGCTGGCCTATCAGCTCAAACAGGGCGGTACCTTCACGAACCCGGCGAAACTCCAAGGGATCCTGGATGTCGCGAAGCAGAACACCGCGGTCGACAGCGGGCTGGACCTGCTCGCGCTCGCGAAGCAAGCGTCCAGCCTGACCGGCGGGAATGTCAGTTTCGTTACCCTTCCGGTCGACCATTTCGGCAAGAGCCCGTCCGGCGAAGACGTCAACTTCGTGAATACCGGGCAAATCCAGTCACTGGTCGCGCAACTGCTCAGCGGCGCTCCGGTGCCGACACCGGCTGCGTATGTGCGCCCGATGACGCACAGCAGCGGCGTTCCCGCTCCCCCGCCGGCGTTGAGCGGTGGCGGAATCCCTTGCGTGAAATAGCTTCAGCGCCGAATGCCCGCGCGCCGCACTATCCGATGAAGACGGTTAGGGCATAATCGGCCCGGCGCGTTCCTTCCGCGCGCCGGAAAATCGGCGGACGGCGGTGCGCGAGTGGCTACGACACGGAACAGACGAACCCGGGTTCCGGTCGCGATCGTCGGCTGGCTCTCCCGGCCGCTGGCGTCGTTCCACCTCGTCCTCGCGCTGTGCGGCCTGCTCACGCTGCTCGGCGTCATCATGGTGCTGTCGGCGTCCTCCGCGCAGCCGGGCGGCGTGTACAGCACGTTCCAGAAGCACGTCATCTTCGTCCTCATCGGCCTGGTCGCGCTGTGGGCCGGGTTGCGGATTCCGTTGCGGCGGATCAGATCCCTCTCGCCGATGCTGATGCTCGTGACGCTGGCGATGCTCACGCTCGTGCTCACCCCGCTCGGCGCGAAGGTGAACGGTGCGCAGCGGTGGTTCGCGCTGGGACCGCTGACGCTGCAACCGGTCGAGGTCGCGAAGGTCGCGCTGACCCTGTGGGGCGCGCACATTCTCGTCGTGAAAGCCCGGCTGCTGCACCACTGGCGGCACCTGCTGGTGCCGCTGGTGCCGGTCGCGCTGCTGATGTTCGCGCTGGTGATGGCGCAGCCGAACCTCAGCGGGACGATCTCGCTCGGCATCGTGCTGCTTGCGCTGCTGTGGTTCTCCGGCGCGCCGGGACGGCTCTTCGCCGCGCTTCTGGCCGGCGGCGTCGGCGGGTTCGTGGTGCTCGCGCTGGTCGCGGACTACCGGCTCGCGCGCGTGCTGTCGTTCCTCTCCCCCGACGCGGACACGTCCGGTGCCGGATACCAAGCGGTGCAGGCGCAGTACGCCCTCGCCGAGGGCGGGTTGTTCGGGGTCGGGCTCGGTCAGGGCGCGTCGAAGTGGAAGTACCTGCCGAACGTGCAGAACGACTTCATTTTCGCGCTGATCGGCGAAGAACTCGGTTTCCTCGGCTGCGCGGTGGTGCTGCTGCTGTTCGGCGGGCTCGCGCTGGTCGGCCTGCGGATCGCGACGCGCAACCTCGACCCGTGGATCCGCATCGTCGCCGCGACGATCACCGTGCTGCTGGTGGCGCAGGCGGCGGTCAACATCGGGTACGTGGTCAACGCGCTGCCGGTCACCGGGGTGACGCTGCCGCTGGTGTCGTACGGCGGGACGTCGCTGATCGTGACGATGTTCCTGTTCGGCGTGCTCGCCAGTTGCGCCCGGCACGAACCCGCGGCGGTGGCGGACTTGAACCATCTCGGGCCGGGCAAGATCGGGCGGATCCTGCGGCTGCCGGTGCCGGAGCCGTACCGGCCGGTCCGGACGCCGGGGAAAACGACTCGCGCGCGGCGGCCGGTTCGGCCTCGCTAATCAAGGTGCGCTCGCCGGGTTCCGGCACGCGGGTTGACGGTCCGTGAGGGGAACCCTCAGGGAATCAGATTCCCTCAGGGTTCCCCTCACGGACTTGAAGACAGCGGGCTGACCCCGGCGAGCGTTTTCTCGCCCTCACGCCAGGTTTACCGTTTCGGCCAATGCCAAGCCGGTTGGTCCAGCCGCCCCTGTCCGGCGACCACCGTCGCGCCGAAGTCCTTCTCCAGTTCCAGCACCGAGGCGTCCTCGAGAAACCGGACCAGCAGCTGGGAGTGCGACACCACCAGCAGCTGCGTCTTCTTCGCCGCCGCGGTGATCAACGCGGCCAGTGCCGGCAGCAGGTCCGGGTGCAGGCTGGTTTCCGGTTCGTTCAGGACGAGCAGCTCCGGCGGGCGCGGGCTGAGCAGCGCCGCGGCCCACAGCAGGTAGCGCAGGGTGCCGTCGGAGAGTTCGGCGGCGCTGAGCGGGCGCAGCAGGCCGTGCTGGTGGAAGCGGAGGTCGAAGCGGCCGTCGGCGGTGGCTACTTCGACGGACGAGCCGGGGAAGGCGTCGTCGATCGCGGTGGTCAGTGCGTCGGCGTCGGTGGATTCCTGGATGGTGCGCAGGGCCGCGGCCAGGTCGCCGCCGTCGTGGTCCAACGCCCAGGTGCGGGTGCCGATGCGGCTTTGCCTACCCGGCGCGTCGGCGTCAGTGCGGAAGTGGTCGTAGAACCGCCACGCGCGGACTCGGTCGCGGACGATCAGGAGTTCCGGGCACCGGCGCGGGTCGGCGAATTCGCTCAACATGCTGTCGGTGAGGGCGATCGAGTGGCCGCTTTCGACCCAGGAGCCGGACTCGTCGCGGATGCGGACCCGGGTGCCGGAGCGGTCGGCCAGCAGCGCGGACGGGCGCAGTACCGGGCCGTGCCAGACGCATTCGCGTTTGTATTCCGGGTCCAGGTTGAAGGCCGTCGGATGGCGTTCGCGACTGGGCACGGGCAGGCCGAAGTCGAGGGCGTAGCCGAATTCGTCGCCGGAGAAGCCGAGCCGCAAACCGACCGCGGTGGTGCGCTGCAAGGGCTGCACCGGTGACCGGCCCTCGCGGACGGCTCGGCCGATCTTCTCCGGACCGGCCCACAGCGTCGACGGCAGACCGCCTTCTCCGGCGAGAGCGGCGACCGCGCCGTTGCGTCCCGCGTCGGCCAGCAGCCGCAGCGCGCGGTACAGGCTGGACTTGCCGGTGCCGTTCGCGCCGACGATCACAGTGAGCTGCGACAACGGCAGCACCAGGTCTCGCAGCGAGCGGTAGTTCTGGATCGCCAGGGTGGTCAGCACATCTTCACCTCCGCGGGCAGGCCGAAGCGCGGGAACAGCTCGGGTTCGAGGAACCAGGTGACGGTGCGGATTCGGTCGCCCCACAGGGCGAGAACGAGGATTCCGGCGGGATGCCCGACTGTTCCGTCGGGTTCCGTGAGGTAGCAGGCGAAGGCGGGGTGGGTGTTGGCGCGCGTTGGAAGAAGACGGAACCGTCGGGTGCCACGCCACTGCCCGAACATCGCGAGGAACGCCGTGACAGCTTCGCGGCCGACGTATTCGTGCGGCGCGGGCGGCATGGCGAGCCAGCCGTCGTCGGTCAGGAGGGCGACCACGCCGTCGACGTCTCCCTCGCTGAACGCGTCCGCGAACCGTTGCGCGATCTCCCGTTCCCGCGGTGCTGGCGGGGCGGGTTCGACGGTCTGCCGCAGCTGGGCTCGCGCGCGTTGCAGAGCGCCTTTGACCGCGGTGGAGCTGGTCTCCAACATGTCCGCGACTTCGGCGGTCGAGTAGTCGAGCACATCCCGAAGCAGGAGGACGGCGGCCTGTCGCGGCGGAAGTTTCTGCAGCGCCGCGACGAACGCCAGCTCGAAGGTTTCCTTGGCGCTGTACTGCGCGGCGGGGTCGTCGGGCGCGGGTTGCAGCCAAGTCACCTCGGTGCGGCGCGTGGGCTCGGTCGGGGTGAACGGCGGCGAAGGCTCGGCCGGGACGCGACGGCCGGCGTCGCGGAGGGCGTTGAGGCAGCGGTTGGTGGCGATCCGGTACAGCCAGGAGCGCACCGAGGCGCGACCGGCGTATCCGTCCAGCCCGCGCCAGGCGGCGAGGAGGGTCTCTTGCAGGAGGTCTTCGGCGTCGGTGAGGGAGCCGAGGATGCGGTAACAGTGCACTTGCAGCTCGTGCCGATAGGGCTCGACCAGCTCACGGAAGGCGCGCGCGTCTCCGGCGCGTGCGCGATCGAGGATGTCCTGGCCCACCTTTCGCATCCTGCCATCGTTCCGTTTCCGGGGCGGGCGGTGTCTGTACTGGTGACCCCTGAGAAAGGCGAAACGATGAACCCTGTCGACGATCTGTCCGCGGTCCTCGATTCCACCGGCGCGCTGGTCGCCGGCGTGTCTCGCTGGGACGCGCCGACGCCGTGCCCGGAGTGGACGGTCCGCGAACTGGTGAACCATCTGGTCCTCGGGCACCGGCTGTTCACCGCCGCCCTGAGCGGTGCGAAGGGCGCGTCGTTGGACCCTCGTACCGCCGACGCGCTCGGCGACGACCCGGTAGCGGCCTACCGGGACGCGGTTGCCGGTCTGCTCGGGGCGTTCCGGCAGCCGGGGGCGCTGGAGCAGGTGGTCGAGGTCCCGGCCGGGACGGTTCCGGGGATTGTCGCGGTGCACCTCCGGATCGTCGAGGAACTCGTCCACGGCTGGGACCTCGCTCGCGCCACCGGGCAGGAGGCGAAGTTCGAGGACGCCTTGGTGGAGCGGGAAATCGCGTTCAGCGCGGCGAAACTCGCCGACCTGCCGCCGGAACGGAGCCCCTTCGCGCCGCCAGTGCCGGTCGCCGAGGACGCGCCGCCGTTGGATCGGCTGGTCGCGTTGCTCGGACGGTCGCCGAGTTAGCCGACGCGAAATTCCAGGAGGCCTCGTTGATCGGTCAACGGGGCCGCCGATCCAAGGACCAAACCCGCGGAATCGGCGAGTGCGCGGAATTCTTCCACCCGTCGTTCACGGCCGCCGAAATGGACCAGCATGACCAAGTCCATTTCGGTCCGCGCGTGAATTCCGCTGACCGCTTCGATGGCGAGAATCCGACCGGACCGGCCTGCCGCTTCGGCGCATTGCTCCAGGATGCGGCGGGCGTTTTCGTCGTCCCAGTTGTGCAGGATGTCCACCAGGACATAGGCATCCGCGCCCGCCGGGAGCGGATCGAAGAAGCTCCCGCCGCGCACCTCGACCCGGTCAGCGAGGCCGCGTGCGGCGAAGGCGGCGCGGGCCTCGCTCGCGGTCGGTTCGAGGTCGACCAAGTGGGCACGCAGGTTCGGATTGGCTTCGAGAATCGCGGCGAGCAAATCTCCTCGACCGCCGCCGACGTCGACTACCGTAGTGAAAGAAACCCAGTCGACACCGGCGACCACTTGCGGGATCTCCGTACGGAACCGGTTGATCATCTGCTGGTCGAAAGACTTCCGCAGGTGCGGCTGCTCAGCGAGATCAGCCCAGAAATCCTTGCCGTAACGCCGGGAGTAAGCCGCTTCGCCGGTCCGGATGCTGTGCGCCAGCTCGACGAACGCGAGTTCGGCGCGACCGGCGGCGCGGTCCAGGTGCAGCAGATTGGCTACGCCGTTTTCCTTGTCCTGGCAGAGATTCGCGCCGTACGCAGTGGTCAGGTAACCCTCGTCGGTGCGTTCGACCACGCCGAGCGTGACCAGGTGGCCGAGCAGGACGTCGAGCGCGATCGGCGACAGATCCAGTTCTGCGGCGACGTCGTCGACCGTGCCAGGGGCGCGCAGCCGGTCGGGCAAGCCGAGCGTCACCGCGACGCGCAATGCCATGGGGGTCGCCAGGCTGGCGGCACGGAGAAGGTGGGTCGCGTCATCACTCACGTGACTCCACTTTGCCAGCGTGGTCAACCGGCTTTCCGGGCCACGGTTGACAAGCTCGCCTCGAGGTCCGCGCGTATACGCTGGCCGGGTGGACACAGCAGCGGAATTGCTCGCGAACGTACGGGCTCGCGCCAGGCGCCCGAGATCGGGGTAAGGAGAACCGATGTCCCGCCCGCGCAAGGTCCGCAAGGACGCGGCGGCCAACCGTGAACGGCTGCTCTCCGCGGCTGCCTCGGCGATGCTTCGCGAAGGACGGCATGTGCCGCTGGCCGCCATCGCCGCCGAGGCCGGTCTCGGGATCGGCACGCTCTATCGCAGCTATGCCGACCGCGACGCGTTGCTCCAAGCCCTGGAGCACCGCGCGTACGGCCTGCTCAACAGCCTGCTCGACCAGATCGACGACAACGGCACCGGCCTCGACCAGGTCCGCCGCTATCTCGAAGGCACCGTCGACATCGCCGACCAGCTCGTCCTTCCGCTGCACGGCGCGCCCCCGCTCGTCACCCCGGAAGCGGTCGCGGCCCGGAAGTCGATCTACGGGCGGCTCGAGTTCTTCCTCACGACCGGCCGCGAGGACGGCAGCATCCGCGGCCCGGTCAACGCCACCGATCTCCTCGCGTTCAGCACCCTGCTCACGCAGCCGAAGGCGTCCGTCCTCGACTGGGCCCACCTGGCGAGACGGCAGATCGCGCATTTCCTCAACGGCCTCGCCGCCGGTGGACCGATCGAAGTGCCTGGTCCCGCTGTCGAGCGCGACGACGTCGAGCGAGCCTTCGAAGACCGGACGAACAGTTAGAAGGTCTTCCGAACGATGGGCCGTGTTACCGTCGGGCGTCGTCAAGGAGGTGGGGATGCCCGCAGCAGGCACCCGCAAACCGATGCGCGAACGGTTCCGCGAGCAGGTGCGCGAGGAGGTCAAATCCGCCGCACTCGACCAGCTCGCGGCCGGGGGCGCGCAGGCGATCTCCATCAACGCCATCGCCAAGCAGCTCGGGGTCAGCGGACCGGCGTTGTACCGCTACTTCTCCAGCCGCGACGAACTGCTGAACGTCCTGGTCATCGACGCGTACCACGACCTCCGCGACGCCATGGCGCGAGCGCTCGGCGCCGACGCACCCGACGCGGAAGCGCGGATCCGGCTGCTGGCCGCCGCCTACCGGAGCTGGGCGCGGGAAGAGCCGCACCGGTACGAATTGCTGTTCAAGGCACCGTTCCCCGGCTACGACGCGCACGCCAAGCCGCTCGCCGACGCGGCCCGCGCGCTGATGGGCGTGGTGCTGGGGGTGTTGCACGACCCCGAAACCGCGGGAAAGCCGTACGACAACGAGGAAGTCCTCGACGCCCGGCGCGCGAACACCGAGAACCACCAGCTGGCGGTCGCGTTGTGGTCGCGGCTGCATGGCTTTGTCAGCCTCGAAATCGGCGGCGGTTTCACCGCGATGGGCCTCGACGCCGACGCGTTGTTCGAGACCGAAGTACAGGTGCTGACGGACCGGGTGCGCCGCGCCGGCTGATCACCGGCGAGACGCGCGCGGCTTCGCCCCCAACGCCACTGCCGGCACCGCTCCGGCGACCATGCAGGCACCGACCACCCACAATCCGGTCCGCTGCGTACCGGTCAGGTCGCGGAGCCAGCCCGTCAGGTACGGCGCGACGAATCCGCTCAGGTTGCCCAGCGCGTTGATCAACGCGATCCCGCCGGCGGCCGCCGCGCCGGACAGGAAGTTCGAGGGCAGCGCCCAGAATGTCGGCAGCGCCGCACACACGCCCATCGCACAGATGGTCACCGCGGTCATGGTGGCGTAAGGGTTTCCGAGATACAGCGCGACCGGGATCGCCGCTCCGCCGACGAGCATCGGCAACGCGACGTGCCACGTCCGTTCCCCGGTCCGGTCGCCGTGGCGCGCCCACGGGACCATCACCAGCGCACCCGCGACGTACGGGATCGCGTTCACCAGACCCGCTTGCAGCACGGTCAGTTTGGTGCCGAATTCCTCGCCGAACCCGGCGATGATCGTCGGCAGGAAGAAACCCAGCGCGTACAGGCCGTAAACCACCGCGAAGTACACGAACGCCAGCCCGAGAATCCGCGGGTGCGTGAGCGCTTTTCGCAGCGGCCAGTGGTGTTCGGCTTCGGTGGCGCGGCGTTCGGCGTCGAGTTCGCTGGTGAGCCAGTCGCGTTCCTCGGCCGTCAGCCACTTCGCGGATTCCGGCCGGTCGCTCAGGCAGAACCACGTGACGACCGCCAGCAGGATCGCCGGAACGCCCTCCACGAGGAACATGAACCGCCAGCCGGACAGGCCGAACACGCCGTGCCCGCCGCTGATCAGCAGACTGGAAACGGTCGAGCCGATCGCGCTCGACACCGGCACCGCGCACATGAACAGCGCGACCGCCTTCGCCCGCTGCGCCGCCGGGAACCAGTACGTCAGATACAAAATGATGCCGGGGAAGAACCCCGCCTCGGCGACGCCGAGCACGAACCGCAGCACCACCAGCGTCGTCGTGTTCGGCACGAACGCCATCGCGACGGCCACCGCGCCCCAGGTGATCATGATCCGCGCGATCCAGCGGCGCGCGCCGAACCGGTGCAGCGCGAGATTGCTCGGCACCTCGAGGATCAGGTAGCCGATGAAGAAGATCCCGGACGCGAGCCCGAACGCGGTCGCGGTGAGGCCGAGTTCTTTGTTCATCCCGTTCGGACCGGCGAACCCGATGTTGACCCGGTCCAGGTAATTGACGAAGTACAGCAGCATCAGCAGCGGCATGATCCGCACCGCCGCCTTGGCCATGACCCGGTTGCCCAGCGCGCTCGTCTTCGTCGGCATGTCCGGATCTCACCCGCCCGGACCCCGCTGAGTCAAGGTTTCGCGTAATGCTCGGCGACCGCGGCGAACGCCTCCTTCGGTTCCCAGTTCAGCCCCGGGTACGCCGTGCCCGACCGTCCTTCCAGGACTTTCACCAGGCCGAAGCTGGCCAGGTCAAGATCGTCCGGGTAGTTGTAGAGCGCGAAAAGGAACACGAACGCGCTGTCCACGCCCTCCGCGTCGAAGATTTCCAGCAGCTCGCGCAGATACGCGGCCTGTCCGGCCTCGTCCCGCTCGTACTCGCCGTCGATGCGGAGCGGATCGCCGGTTTCCTTGTCGTACTCGACGATCTCCATGCTCCGCGGCGCGACGTCGCCGGACCCGCGCCAGGTCGCCGTGCCGAAGCCGGTGATCGCGACCGGTTTCCCTTGCGCCACCAGGGTTCGCACGCCGGCTTGGAAGAGGTCGGCGACCTCGGCGGAGCGGATGAGCTCCACCGTGACGAAGTCGAACCGGCTCCAGTCCACCTGCTCGAACTGGATGCACGCGTAGGTGACCGGGCCGTGGAACCGTTCGCGCACGATCTTCACCGCGGTGTCGAGGAACGGGTCGAGCCGCTTGCCCACCTCGGCCAGCCGCTCGGCGCGGCCCTCGGGTTCGGCGAGCAGCAGGCTGACTCGTTCGGCGGTGTCCTCGCCGGGCAGGAAGCCTTCGTTCATCACGCTCAACTCGACGCCGGTCACGAACACGACGTTCGCCCCGGTGGCGCGCAGCCGTTCCGCACGGGTGGCGCAGTCGGCGAAGAGGGCGAGGATCTCGTCGTGGGTCTGCTCCAGCGGATACGGCGAGAACCAGACCTCCAGCCCCAGTTCGGCCGCCCACCGCGAGGCCTGCTCCAGCCGATCCGGATCGCCGCCCACGACGTGCACCGCGGTGCAGTGCAGGTCGTCGCGGATGATCGCCAGTTCGCGCTTCACCACCTCCGGTTCGAAGCTCTCCCGCGACGACCGTCCATTGCGGACGAATCCGGTGTCGTACGTCATTCCCTTGCCGCGCATGGCGGTTTCCTCTCGTTCGGGGACGCCGCCCACCCTACGCACGAAATTTGCGTGTGCGCAAGTTTGCGTAGGCGCAGGAACCCTGCGAGACTGGCCGGGTGACCGGATTGCGCGAACGGAAGAAGCAGGCCACTCGCGTCGCCTTGCGTGAAGCGGCCCTGCGGCTGGCGATCGAGCACGGGCCGGCGAACGTGCGCGTCGACGACATCGCCGAAGCGGCCGGAGTGTCCCCGCGGACTTACAACAACTACTTCTCCAGCCGCGAGGAAGCGATCGTCGCGGCGGTCACTGCGGACCGCGAGAACCGGATCGCCGCCGCTGTCGCCGAGCGCTCGCCGGACACCCGGCTGGCCGAGGCGATCCTCGACGCGATCGCCGAGCAGTACACCGATCCCGGCGAACAGAGCCGCGACGCCCTCCTGCTGATCACCACGAATCCCGGGCTGCGCACGGCTTTTCTCGACGCTCCGGCCGCCCTCGCGGACCCGCTGCAGGAGGTGATCGCGGCCCGGGTCGGCGACCCGCAAACCGCCCGCGTGCTGGCCGCGTCGATCGCCGCGGCGGTCCGGGTCGCGCTGGAACAGTGGACGCAACCGGCGGGCAACGGACTGGTCGTGGTGTCCGGCTCACTGCCGGATCTGTTGCGGCGAACGCTGGAACCACTCGTTCCGGCGCTCGACGCGGCACAGGCGAACTAGGCCGCGATCTCCTCGAAGATGTGCGGGTAGGACACGACGTCGTCGGGGAACTCGGCCGCCACGCGCTGGAACTCCGGATTGCTCAACGCCGCGGCGAGCGCCTCGGTCGACTCCCACACCGCGACGTTCAGCAGCAGCTGGCTGCCCGCCGTTCCCTGATGCATGCGCAGTGAGACGAATCCGGGCTGAGCCTTCATGAACTCGGCCTGCTTCCGGAAGAGAGCCAGGAACGCGTCGGTCCGCTCCTTCGGGACGACGAAGGTGTTGGCGAGGACGATCTGCCCGGTTTTCTCCTTGAACTGAGCGAACATCGGCGTGTGCGGGTCGAGGCTCTGCAACTGGGCCATTTCGGAACTTCCCCTTGCTGTCGACTGAATCTAGCATCGCTAGCTACTGGTTCGACGCTAGCACTGCTGTCGCTCGGTTGTCTAGCAGCGCTAGCACTAGGCCGGGCCGGTGATTCTCCGCCCGCTCGGCGTTCAGCTCCGACATTTACTTCACAACTTTGTGAAAGCTGTGTACCTTCTGAACTATTCAGAGGGGAAGGAGCGACGATGACCCGTCAGGCAGGACTCCCGCTCGAAAGGGGCGCGTGTCCGTTCGATCCGGTGCCGGCCCAGCGCACGCAGGCTCCGGTCGAGCCGATGACGTATCCCGACGGCTCGCAGGGCTGGCTCGTCACGGGATACCAGGAGGTGCGGGCAGTCCTCGCGGACAAGCGGATGTCCGCGCGCGCCGAACTCGCGAAGGTTCCGCTCGACTTCGGTCCGCTGCCGCCGCCGAAGCCGGCCGACCCGGGGGTGTTCACCGGGATGGACGACCCGGACCACCACCGCTACCGCAAGCTGCTGACCGGGGCGTTCACCGTGCACCGGATGCGCACGCTGGAGGACCGCGTCGCCGAGATCGTCGACGCCCA
Organism: Amycolatopsis sp. CFH S0740; assembly: GCF_004522315.1. NCBI lineage: Bacteria > Bacillati > Actinomycetota > Actinomycetes > Pseudonocardiales > Pseudonocardiaceae > Amycolatopsis > Amycolatopsis sp. CFH S0740. The sequence goes on from NZ_SDLS01000010.1 coordinate 122,380, forward strand.
CCTCGACGCGATGGCCGCCGCGGACGGTCCGGTCGACCTGGTGGAAGCGTTTGCGCGGCCGGTGCCGTCGCTGGTGATCTGCGAACTGCTCGGCGCGCCCTACGAACGCCGCGCCGAGTTCGACGGCTACGCCAGGACCATGTTCGCCAAGGACATCCCGGTCGCCGAGCGGATCGACGCGACACAGGGCGTCGTCGCGTTCATCGCCGGGCAGATCAAGGAGAAACGGGCGAACCCGGGCGACGACCTGCTGTCCGATCTCGTCCGCGGCGACGAGCTGACCGACGAGGAACTCGCCAACATCGGCATGATGCTGCTGGTCGCCGGATTCGAGACGACCCGCAACATGATCGCGCTCGGCACGCTGGCACTGCTCGAAAACCCGGAGCAGCTGGCGAAGTTCAAGGCCGACCCGGAGCTCACCGCGGGCACGGTCGAGGAACTGATGCGCTACCTCAGCGTGATCCACATCGGCCCGATCCGCACCGCGCTCGAGGACGTCGAACTCGGCGGCGTGCGGATCAAGGCGGGCGATCCGGTCGTCATGTCGCTTCCGGTCGCCAACCGGGATCCGGAGAAGTTCCCGGACCCGGACCGCCTCGACGTCACGCGCAAGGCGGCCGGGCAGCTCGGCTTCGGCCACGGCGTGCACCAATGCCTCGGGCAGCAGCTGGCGCGGGTGGAGATGCGGATCGCGTTGTTCCGGCTGTTCGCGCGGTTCCCGGACCTGCGGCTCGCGGTGCCGTTCGCCGAGGTGGACCTGCCGCACGACGCGTCGATCTACGGTCCGGTGCGGCTGCCGGTGACCTGGCGGCGGGAGTAGCCTGGCGGCGGCGGATCGAACACCGGAATCGAGGTTTTCCGCGCTGTGCACGCGATTGCTCTGATTGGCGCCTTCACGTTCGTCTGGTTCGGGATGGTGCTCGCCATCTCGTTCCTGGAAGCCCCGCTGAAGTTTCGCGCACCGGGGGTCACCATCCCGATCGGCCTCGGCATCGGCCGGATCGTGTTCCGGGCCTTGAACATCGCCGAGATGCTGCTCGCGGCGGGGATCGTGGTCACGGTCGCGGTGGGGCAGCCGGGCACCGCGGTGACGGTGCTGGCGGCGGTGGCGGTCGTGGTGCTGATCGGGCAGCTGGGGGCGGTCCGTCCGGCGTTGAACCGGCGGACGGACCGCGTCCTCGCCGCTCCGGAAGGCGTGGAGCTGCCGCGTTCCCGGGCGCATTTCGTTTATATCGCCACGGAAACCGTGAAGGTGCTCGTACTGCTGGCGCTCGGGATCCTGACCGTGGCGGGCTAGCGGCTCACGCGAACCCCTCCAGTTCCGCGATGCGGCGGAACACCTCGCGGGTGTCCACGCGCTCCATCTCCGGGTCGAGTTCGTAGTACACCGCGAGCACGTTCTGCGCGAGGCGGCCGTGTTCGTCGAGGTCGGCGAACCGGCCGAGCGAGATGTCCCGCATCGCCTCCTCCGCCGTCATCCCCCGGCGGTGACGGTCGGCGGCCTCGGCTCGCACCCACTCCAGGTAGTCGCGGACCGAGCGGATGCCGTTGGCGTCGGTGACCGGTCCGTGGCCGGGAACGACGAACTCGGCGTTCATCGCGAGCATCGCGTCGCAGGCGGCGATCCAGTTCGTCACCGGTCCCGCCCAGGTGATCGGGGTGCCGCCGATGAACAACAGGTCACCCGCGTACAGCACGCCCTCGTCGGGGACCAGCACGACGCTGTCGCCCTCGGTGTGCGCCGGTCCGAGACAGCGGATTTCCGCGGTGACGCCACCGATGTCGAGCTTCAACTGCCCGGCGAACGTCCGGGTCGCCGGGGTCGCGGTGATGGAGTCGAAGTCGAACGGATGGAGGATGTGCTGGGCGAAGCGACCCAGCGGGCCCTCCTGATTCACCAGGCCACGCATGAGGTCGGGGCCGTTGGTGCGCATCTCTTCCGCGGTGGCTTCGGACGCGATGATGGACGCGTCGGCGACCAGCTCGTTGCCGAACCAGTGGTCTCCGTTCGCGTGCGTGTTCACGACTGTCTTGATTGGACTGTCTACTGTGGTGTCTTGAAGCCCGTCGAGCATTTCCCGGGTCATCGGCACGTCGAAGAGCGTGTCGACGAGGAGAGATTCTTCTTTCCCGGCGATCAGCCCGGCGTTGCTCCAGCCCCAGGTGCCGTCCGGGACCAGCCAGGCCGAGCAGTGTTCGGTGAGCCGGTGATGTCCTTTGGTGTAGGGAATGTCTTTGCGCATTGCCTGCCTCCTAGTGGACGTGCACTTCAGGTGCGCCTTGATACGAAGCCAGCCCCGCACCGTCCGGCGCGGTCTGCCGTTGCCCCACCGGGTTTCGCAGCACCCCGACGCCGGCCGCGGCGAGTTCCACCACGTCGCCCGGCTGGATCCAACGGTCCAGCTCCAGCCCGCACCCGCCGCCGACGGTGCCGAGTCCGAAGAACTCGCCTGGATAAACGTCTTCGTCTAGCGATGCCCACGCGAGCACCTCCGCGAACGAGAACTGTCGGTCCTTTGTAGACTCTGACGCCCAGACTTCACCGTTCACCGTGGCCGTCATCTGCACCGCCCATTCGTCGACCTCGTCCATGGTCAGCACACACGGACCCATCGCGGTGCAGAAGTGTTTCCCTTTGGACGGACCGATGGTCATGCTCATCTCGAACATCTGGATGTCGCGGGCGCTGACGTCGTTGAAGATCGTGACTCCGGCGATGCGTCCGGCGGCCTCGGCTTGCGTGAGGTTCTTTCCGCCGCCGGACGTGAAGAAGCCCAGTTCAAGCTCGAAGTCGAGCTGCGCGGTGTAGGACGGCCACAGCAACGGTTCGTCCGGCCCGATCACTGTTTCGACGTTGCACTGGTAGCAGATCGGCATCGCGGCGAAGGCTGGCGGAACGGCGAGTCCAGAGCCCTTGGCGTGCTGGGTGTAGGTCAGATAGTCGCGAATCCGGCGCGGCCTCGGCACCGGCGCGAGCAGGCGAACGTCTGCTTGCGGAAGCACTGCCGGACGGCCTTCGTCGACCAGGACGTCGCCCTTTTCGGCCGCGGCGTCCGCCAACTGAAGCGCCTGCTCCGCCCTAGCCCGCGCCTCGGCCCCGCCCTCGAAGAAGGCGACCATCTCCGTCGGGACTTCGGTTTCCCCTGCTCGCGACGCTCGCAAGACCCGCGCCGGATCCACCACAGTGTCGCCGTGCAGCACCCCGAGCCGGGCCGTGCCCGCGGATTCATAGGTGACCAGACGCACCGCCGCCTCCTTGAACTGGAGTTCACTTTTAGACTTGCGTCCAATCAAGCTAGGCCGCGGCGGAGGCAGCGTCAAGAGCGCCGTTCAGCAGGCGCCGCGAAGAAATGATGGTTGACTGCGAGGCATGACGGCAGAGGCGACGACCGACCGGCGGACCAGGCAGCGGCACGAACGCCGGGACCGGCTGTTCCAGGCGGCCGTGGAGCTGTTCGTGGAACGCGGCTACGAGAACACCACGATGGAGGACATCGCCGAACGCGCCGACACCGCCCGCGCCACCGTGTTCAACCACTTCCAGCGCAAGACGGCGTTCCTCGACGAGTGGAGCCTGCGCCGCCGCGAACGCGCGATGACCGCGGTGCGCGCCGAGAACCTGGAGGACCGGCCGCTGCGCGAGGTGCTCGGCCGGTACCTGATCGAACTGGCGCGCAACAGCCTCGACTCCCGCGCGGAAACGGTCGCCTGCATGGGCGCGGCGATCCACTCCACCAACGTGTTCGGCAATCCGGAACTGGCGCGCGAGTTCGCCGCGTTCGTCGCGCGGGCGCAGGAGACCGGGGAGATCCGCGCGGACGTCGATCCGGCGCAGGCGGGTTTGCTGCTCGCCACCGGGTATTTCGGGACGCTCAGCTCATGGATCGAGAGCGAGGCCGCGCCGTTCGATCTGCAGGAGCATCTGCTGAACCTGGTGGAGATGATCCTGCGCGGGATCGCGGTGAGCTAGCCGCGCACGACCCCGGCGATCCCGGACAGCAGCTCGCCCATGTCCACCACTACCCGCGATTCGCCGCCGTTCAACGGCACCTCAGTGATCCGCCCGCCGAGATCGGAAACGTAGGCGACTTCGTCGTCCACCGCCAAGCCGATCGCCTCGGTGAAGCCGCTCGCCAGGATCTCCGGCTCCACGCCTTTCTCCCCCGGACCGGGAATCGGCGCGCGGTTCAGCGTGTTGCCCTTCGGGGCCGCACCACGGTCGGTCCAATACAGGTACCCGCCATGGATTTCCAGGTCGATCGGTTCCGGCAGGTGATCCCACAGGGTCTCCACATCGGACCGGTCGCGCGCGGTCTCTCCCGACGGGATCTCCAGCCCAGCACGGAAAATCCGGCCGACGCCGCCTTTCGCCGGACCCTTCTGCGTCCAGTAGAGATGCGTGGCGTCCACAGTCACGCCGACGCATTCCTGCATGCCGCTGTCGTCCGGCTCGTTCACGATCAGGTCCGTGAGGCCCGTGCCGTCTGGACGCACCCGGGTGATCCGGTAGCCCTCCCGGTCGCCCCAGTACAGGGAACCGTTGTACGCCAACTGTTTCCCGGTAGTCAGAGTTCCATTCGGGACAACGTCGCGGGCACCGGTGCCATCAAAGGAAACCGCGTGCAGACCGCCGTTTCGCGCGGAGTAGTCGAGACCCGCTTCGCCCGGCACCGACGGGTCACGCGAAGGCATGCCCATCGTGGTCCAGTAAACAGTGCCATCGGCGATGACAACGCCATCCGGCGAGACACCAGCGTCTTTGTACAGCGGGGTAACCTGCCCGTCGGGAAGTCCGACGCGGTAAATCGTCCCGGTGCGAATGCCCAGCACTACTAGCTCGCTGAACATGTCACCTCCACTCTGGACGGTGCGATCCCATGGGGATCAGCGGATTCGTGTAATAGCCCGGAGTCTCGGACATCCGGATCTGTTCGGTGACGCCGCGGTAGCGGCCGAGCGGGGTGTCCGCGGTGAACGTCTCGGGGCCGAAGTATTCGTGCCCGGGCGCGACACCGGCGACCTCCGCGGCGTAGCCCTTGTCGAAGATTCCCAGGCTCAGCAACCACAAGGCGACGCGCGTGAGCGAAACCTGCACTCGGTAGGAACCGCCCCATTCGGCGCGGAGCATGAGTGCACGCAGGATTCCCAATTGCAGGAACCAGGAAGTGATGTAGTCGTTCACCACCGGCACCGCGGGCAGCGACGGGACCCCGCCCTCGCCTTCCAGCAGCATGACGCCGGACAGGCAGCCAGCTGTCTGGTCGAAGCCGACTCGGCCGGACCACGGGCCGGTGCCGCCGTTGAGCGTCACTTCGGCGTGGATAATTCCGGGACGGATCTCAGCGGCGGTTTCTGCGTCGAGACCGTGCCGCGCAAGGTATCCGGGGCGACGGTTGGCGTAGAAGATGTCGGCACCGGTAAGCAGCCAGTGCATCCGCTCCTGGTCGACGGGGCGACGGAAGTCGAGCCGGGTGGAGCGAACGCCCACATTGGACGTCGCGTACAGCACCGGCAGTTCGTACTCGCCTGGATCCCACACGTTCAGCACGTCCGCGCCGTGCAACGCCAGCGCCCGGCCGCAGCCAGCGCCCGCGATGATGTGCGCCCGACCGAGAGCGCGGATTCCTTCGAGCGGCGTGGAAGGGTTGGGGTGCAACGGTTCCGGCGCGCTTTCGCCGATCCGCTCGACAATCACCGGCGGCATCGTCGACAACACCGACTGGTACTGCTCGGTCGCCATCAGCTCTTCGGTCGTGCGCACCACCGGCATGATGACGCCCGCGGCTTCGGCGGCGTCCTCCAGCTCGAACGAGTTCCACTGCGCGATCGCTCGCTGCACCACGGCATCCCGCTCGGGAACGCCCAGCAGCGCGGCAGCGTCGTTGCGCAGCTTCGGATACGGGCTGATCGGGTGTACCCAGCGGCCGTCCGCGGTAGAGTAAAACCGATCGGTGCCGAAGGCGGGATCGACGCGCGCCGGGTCGCCCTGCGGGTAGCCGTCGAGCAGTTCCCATTTCTTGTCGTAGAACGGGCACAGCCGGTGCGGCGCGGTCCGCAGGTCCATCGAAATGTCCTGTCCGCGTCCGCCGCGCAGCTGCCAGATCTTCGCCACCGCAACGGATTTCGCCGCCAGCGCGATCGACGTCGCCCCGGCCAGCCGCAGCGCGCCCGGCAGTACCGGGTCCGCTCCGGTGAACTCGATCCGGCCGCCTGCGTCGGATTCCTGCAGGCCGACCGAGCCGAGGAGATCGGCGAGCGGCTGGTGCAGATCGTATTCGTCGGTGGTGGCTGGTTTGGCGAGCGCGGCCTCGAGTTGCTCGGTGAGGCTCATGCCTTCTCCAGCGCGTCCACCACCGCGCGAGTACGGCTGTCGCGCGCTTCGACCCGCTCGGCGTAGGTGTCCGCGGTCCCGTAGGTCTGCTCGACCTCGTCGATCACCGCGTCGAGGTGTTCCCGGTCCGGACGGCCGATCTCGAACTTCATCTGCGAGCCGACATGGCTCACCAGGTGCCGGATCCCGTCCGGACCGCCGCCGAGGTGCATGCTTTCGAACGGCCCGATGGTCGCCCACCGCGGCCCGAGCGATGCCTTGACCAGCTCGTCCAGGTCCGCCGCGGACACGACGCCCTGCTGCACGAGGTACATCGCCTGGTCGTTGAAGACCTTCTGCAGCCGGTTCCCGACGAAGCCGGGCACTTCCTTCTTCAGCGTGATCGGCTTCTTGCCCAGCCCGCGGTAGACCTCGACGGCCTTCGCCACGGTCTCCTCGGCGGTCGAAACCCCGGGCACCACCTCGACCAGCGGCATCAGTTCGGGCGGGTTGAACGGATGCCCGATGACGATCCTCGAGGCCGCCGCGTTGCCCTCGGCGATCACCGAGGGCAACAGCGACGACGAGGATGACGCCAGTACTACGTCGTCGCGCGTGGCGGCGGCGAGCGTCGCGAACATTTCCCGCTTCAGCTCGATCCGCTCCGGGCCCGACTCCTGGACGAAGTCGGCTCCGGCAGCGGCTTCCGCGAGGTCCGCGACTGCCGTGGCGGGCAGCCCGGCGAGGTCGCGAGAGACGATTTCCCGCAGGTCCGGGCGCGGATCGGTGACTCGCACCGTCCAGCCCGCCTCGGCGAACAGCCGAGCCCACGACACTCCGATGACCCCAGCGCCGACGATCGCGACGACCGGCATGGCGCGCTCCTTTCTCAGGCGGTGACCGCGTCCGCGTTGTTGAGCAGCGCGCTCGGCGGCGTCAGCAACGCGTCCGACGCTAGCGCGCGGCGACGGGCCGCGCTCACTCCGCCGTAACTCTCCGTGATGGCGATGAGGCGCGCCGCGTGGTGCGCGACCTCTGATTCGTAAGTCATTCCGATGCCGCCGTGCAGCTGGACGATCTCCTCGGCGGTCGCGGTCGCCGCGTCGCACACGAACACGAACGCGTCGTCTGCCGTGGCGTCGAGGTCCACTGTGGACGCACCGTTGTCGTACGCCTCGACCGTCGCGGTGGCCCACAGCGCCAGCGAACGAGCCAGCTCGACCTTCGCGTACAGGTCAGCCGCACGGTGCACGAGCGCCTGGAACGCCGCCAGCGGAACACCGAACTGCTTGCGGGTCTTGAGGTATTCGACGGTCATCGCGAGCCCGGTCTCCATCAGACCGATCGCCTCGCCGGTCACCGCGACCCGCGCCCGCGAGAACGCGCGACGCAAGCCGGCGGGCGTGTCGGAGTCCGAGGTGCCGAGCAGAACCGCCGGCGTACCAGCGAATTCGACCTGCGACGTGTGTCCCCAGTCCGCGGCCCTGCCGTCGACGCGAGTGATGCCTTCGGCAGTCGCCTCGACCAGGTACACCCCGGTGCGGCCGTTCTCGTCGACCGCGGTGACCAGGAACTTGTCGGCCTGGTCGGCGTTGCGCACCGGGGACTTCACGCCGGTCAGCGCGGAACCGGCCGCCGACACCGACGGCGCGACGCCCCACGGACGTCCCGGCTCGGCGTGCGCGACCGCGATCGTGGTGCCACCGCTGGCGAGCAGCGGAAGCAGCTCCTTGACCTGGTCGTCGGTGCCCAGCTCGGCGATGATCCACGACGGCAGGAACACGCCGTCGAGCAGCGGTTCGGCCGCCGCGTGCTTGCCCATCGCTTCCAGCGTCGCGTAGACCTCGACCGGGCCCGCGCCCGCGCCGTCGTGGTCCGCGGAGATCGGGAGACCGGCGAGACCCAGCTCGCCGAGGGTGCTCCAGACCTGGTCGTTCCAGCCGAGTTCGCTGCTCGTCGCGGCCGCGCGGCCGCCTGCCGGGTAGCCGCGGCCGACCGCCGTGTCGACGGTCTCGAACAGCAGCTTCTGGTCTTCGTTGAATTCGAGGTTCATGAGTCGCCGTCCCTTACAGACCGAGGATCGTCTTCGCGATGACGCCGCGCTGGATTTCGTTGGAGCCGCCGAAAATCGACAGCTTCCGCTGGTTCAGGTACTGCGCCGCGGCCACGACCGCGGCCTCGTCGGCCCGCACCGGCGATTCGGTGTCCAGCAGCATGCCGTCGGAACCGGCCGCGCGCATGCGCAGCTTCGTCAGCGCCTGCAGGGCCTGCGTGCCCTCCATCTTGAGCAGCGACGACACCGGGCTCGGCTGTCCGTTTTCGGAAGCGGCGGTGACCCGCATCTGGGTCGCCTCGAGCGCGAGCAGCGTGGTCTTCGCGGTGTGCATCGCGGCGCGGAACTCGGCGTCCTGCGCGAGCGGACCGTCCTCAGTGGGCAGATCCGCGGCCGCGGCGGCGAGGTCGGCGAAGATCCGCTGACCGGTGCCGACCTGGGCGATGCCGTTGCGCTCGTTGCCGAGCAGGAACTTCGCGTACGTCCAGCCCTTGTTCTCCTCGCCGACGAGGTTCTCCGCCGGGATCACCACGTTGTCGAAGAAGAACTCGTTGACCTCGGCCGAACCGTCGACCAGCTTGATCGGACGTCGTTCGATGCCCGGCGTGTTCAGGTCGAGCAGCAGGAAGGACAGCCCCTGCTGCTTGCGCGGCGCGTCCGGGTTGGTCCGCGCGAGCACGAACATCCAGTCGCCGTACTGGCCGAGCGTGGTCCAGGTCTTCTGTCCATTGAGGACGTAGTGGTCGCCGTCGCGCTTCGCGGTGGTGCGCAGCCCGGCGAGGTCGGAACCGGCCTCCGGCTCGGAGAAGCCCTGCGACCACCAGATGTCGAGATTCGCGGTGGCGGGAAGGAACTTCTGCTTCTGCTCCTCGCTGCCGAACTCGGCGATGATCGGGCCGACCATGCTCGCGTTGAAGGCGAGCGGCTGCGGCACCGCGTTGCGCTGCAGTTCGGAGGCGTAGATGTGGGACTGGGTCGGAGTCCAATCGCGACCGCCCCATTCGACCGGCCAGTGCGGCACGGCCAGACCGTGCTCGTTCAGGATCCGCTGGCTGGTGACGATGTCGTCACGCGTGATCAGGCCGAGTGCGCTGCGCTTGCGGACTTCCTCCGGAATCGCGCCGAGGAACACCTCCCGCAATTCGTCCCGGAACGCGAGGTCCTCTTGAGACAGTTCGAGATCCATCGATCAAACCCCTTCAGTGGTGCGTACGGCTCCGACGACTTCGGCGGTGCTCGCGCCAGCGCGTTCGGCGTGCCTGCGGAACCCGGCCGGGGTCCGCGAGAAATGCAGCGGGCTCTCCACGACGCGGACAGTGCCCTCGGTCGGGTGTTCCCGCTCGGTGATCAGCCCGACTTCCTGAACGTACGGGTCGGTCGGCAGGTCGGCGATGTCGACGACGACCGCGTACGGAACGTCGTGGGCGGTCAGGTACTCCTCCCACTCCGCGGTGGTGCGGCTGGCGGAGTTGGCCAGTACCTTCTCCACCCCCGCGGTGAAAATCTCCCGGTCGATCACCGGGGAGTCCCAGGCCGGATCGGCAGCGGCGTCCTCGAGGCCGGCGCCGATCAGCAGCGTCCGCACGGCGTCGTTGGTGTAGGGCACCGCGGCGATCGCGCCGCCGTCGGCCGTGCGCATGGCCGCGTGCGTGTCGCTGAGCGAAAGCGGGTTGCCGACGTCGCCGGCGGCCGGGACGAAGACGTCGCCCGCCAGGTGCTCGACGAGGTTGACCGCGATCATCGCGTCGGCCATCGCGAGTTCGACCTGCTGGCCCTTGCCGGTGCGCTGCTGGTCGAAGAGCGCGGCGAGCACGCCGTTGAGCAGGTACAGCGCGGCGGTCTTGTCGGCGATGAAGGTCGGGACGAACTGCAGCGTGCCGCCTGCCCGGTCCTGGAGGCTGACCAGGCCGGACGTGGCCTGGATGACCTCGTCGTAGGCGGGCCGGTTGGCGCGCGACGAGCCGGGCGCGAAGCCCTGCGCGTGGGCGTAGACCAGGCGGGGGAAGCGTTCGCGCAGCTGCTCGTAGCCGAGGCCGAGCCGGTCGAGCGCGGCGGCGCGCATGTTGGTGACGAGGACGTCGGCGTCGGCGAGCAGGGCGAAGAGGTCTTCGCGGCCGGCCGGGTCCTTGAGGTCGAGTTCGATACTGCGCTTGTTCTGGTTGACCTGCATGTACAGCGGGGCCATCCCGGGCGTGCGGCCGGTGTTGGCCGGCGAGTGCCGGGCGACGTCGCGCAGCGGTTCGACCCGGATCACGTCGGCGCCGAAGTCGCCGAGGATCTGCGTGGCGTACGGGCCCATCACCGCGGACGACAGGTCGAGCACCTTCACCCCGGAAAGCGGTCCGGTGGCATCCATCTTCGCGGTCCTCCCGTTGACGATCTTTGCTTCACCACTGACGCTAAGCGCTTGCTCACCAGAAGGGAATGACCGAGTGCATCAGATCGGTATGACCACCGTGATAACACCGTGGGTACGCTGCTCAGCGTGGAGATTCACCACCTGCGGTACTTCCTCGCGGTCGCGCGCGAGCTGAACTTCACCCGTGCGGCGCGGGCGCTGAACATGTCCGTTCCGCCGCTCAGCCAGCGCATTCGCGACCTCGAACGCGAGCTGGGAGAACCGCTGTTCGACCGCTCCACCCACCACACCCGGCTGTCCGAGGCGGGCGAGGCGCTGCTGCCGCTCGCCGAATCGGTCGTTTCGGGCTTCGACGCCATTCCGGTCCGCATGCGCACCCGCGACCAGCGTGCCGACGTCCGGCTCGCCATCCCCGACGTGCTCAATCCCGCGCACCGTCGCCAGCTCAGCGAATCGATCCGCGCGCTGGACGGTTCCTACCGGTTCACCCTGCGGCAGATGCCGTCGCTCGGGATGGAATCGGCGCTGCTCAGCAACTCGCTCGACCTCGCCGTGTCGCATCTCGGCACCTCGGACGACCGGCTGTCCACCATCGTCCTTTACCGCGAACCGCTGGGCGCGGTGGTGGACGCGTCGCGATTCCCCGACCGGACCTCGCTCACCCTCGCCGACCTGCGCGGATTCCAGTATCTGCAGGGACCGCGGCACTGGGATCTCGGCTCCCGGCGCGCCGAGCAACTGGCCGCCAAGGGCGTGCTGGTCGACCCGGAAGCGCAATTCTCCGACGTCAGCGGGCTGTTGATCTTCCTGCGCAGCACCAAGAGCTTCACCCTCGCACCGGTCGAATCCGCGACCGCGCTGGCGCTGGACCCGAACGAATGCGCGGTCCTGCCGATCGACGATCTCGTCGCCACGCTGACCACGTTCCTGATCCGGCGCACCGCCGACACCCGGCTGGACCCGGTGGTCGAGGTGCTGCGGCACGCCCGCGCGTCGTGAGTGGCGATCACGGTTAGAACCGGGATAGGCACTCACGACCCCCTACACTCGCCACGTGGACCCCCTCCACCGCCTTCCCGCGGCACTGACCCCGGTGTGGCAAGCGGTGCACGCCAGGCTCTCGTCCGGGCTTCCGGTCAGCCGCGTCCGGGTCGGCCCGCTCGATTCCGAGCAGCAAACGGCCGTCGCCGACCTGCTCGGCCTGGCCCAGCTTCCCGGTCAGCATCCGACCGTCTCCTTGACCCGGCTGGACGAGGTCCTTCACGAAATCGCCGGCGTGGGAGCGCGCGAGGTCGTCGCGAAGCTGGTCGGCCCGATCGGCAACCGCGCGCAGGATCGCCGAACGGCCGCCGAAGCCCGCGCCAGCCTGTGGAATTGGCTCGACAGCCATCCGGTGATCGCCGCGCAACCGGCGTTGCGTACCTGGACAGCGGGGGTCCGCCGGGCCGGCTTGATCGAGAGCTCGATCGACCGCACCCGGCTCGAACTCGAACGGGCGCTGCGGGTGCTGTCGGAATTGCCTGCCGCAGGCGTGCCGCTGCCGGTGTTCGCCGATTCGGTGCTCGACGCGACACATGCGCTGGACGACGGCACCCGCACCGCGAATCTCGTCCTCAAAGCGCTGACTGAGATTTACGACGTACCGCCGCCAGCGGACGCGCCGGAACGTCGAGCGTTGTGGGAGCGAGCAGGCGTCGCCGACGACGAACTGTCGTCCGCAGTGCTCGCGGCCGGGCTGCCGCTCCCTGGCGACCACGTCGTCGGCCGGGTCCTCCGGGTGTGCCAAGAAGCCGGAACGGCGGCGGTCTTGACGTTGCAGCAACTCCGCGCCAGCAGGCTGACAACCGCACCGGACAAGGTCTGGGTGTTCGAGAACCCCAGCGTGCTGGCTCTCGCGCTGGCTCGCTTCGGCAGTTCCTGCCCTCCGCTGATCTGCACGTCCGGCTGGCCGAGCAGCGCCGGGGTGGCCTTGCTGAAGCAGCTAGCGCAGATCGGAACGACTCTGTACTACCACGGCGATTTCGACGGGGACGGACTGCGAATCGCTGCGAATGTCGTAGCCCGAACCGGCGCGAAGCCATGGCGGATGACGAGCGCCGACTACCTGTCCGCGGTCGCCGACGGCCCGCCGTGCGGGAGAGCGACCCCGGTTCCCTGGGACCCGGAACTGGCGAATCACCTGGCTGAGCAAGGAAAAACGGTGCCGGAAGAACGCGTTGCCGACCGCCTTCTCGACGAGATCATCGCGCGACCATAGCTGTCCGCGAGGGAGCTGAGCGGCTGAAGTGTCGGTGCCTTCCCGTACCGTTGCCGGTGACGATGGCAGGAGGACGCATGGACCCGATCCGTGTCCCGCCTGAGATGTTCCGCTTCACCAGCGGAGACCTGGCCGGACTGTACGTGTCGGTGCTGCACGCTTTCGGAGAGGCGAACGAGCGGCTGGAGACTTCCCTCGGACTGGACGACGTCCGGGCCCGCCTGCGTTCGGTCGGCTGGCTCGACGCGCTCGAGGACGAGGAACTCCGGCGCGCGCTGGACCAGCTTCACGGATGGCATCTCGTCGACATCGTCCAGAACCATTCGGAGAACTACCGCTCAGCCGCCGAGTACGAGCGGCGCAACCTGCAGTATTCCCTGACCCGGCAAGGCGAAGCCGCGTTCGCCGGCGTCGTGCACGCGATGAGCATGCTCGCGTCGGCCGGAGCGCTGCAAACCGCGGTCCTCGACGCGATCGCCGACCGGCTCGCCGACCTGGCGCGCGAACTGGACGCCGGTTCGGATCGCCGGGTGTTCACCGCGCTGACCGAACTGGAGAGCCACCTCGAAGCCTTGCGCGCGAACACCAAGCAGTTCAACGGCGAACTGCAGCGGCTGCTGCGTTCGGAAGGAGCCACCCTCGCCACCTTCCACGAGGTCAAGGCGTCCACAGTGGCCTACCTCGAGGAATTCCTGACCGACCTGGAGCAGCGGCGGCACACGATCAGCGTCCGGATCCAGCAGGTCGAAGACCGCGGGGTCGGGCTGATGCACCAGCGCGCGCTGATCGGGGCGGATCTCCCGCGGTTCTCCGGCACCGATCCCGGTCCGGAATGGCTGGCGCATCGCCGGGCCCGCTGGGACGGGCTCCGAGCCTGGTTTCTGCCTTCGGACGGGTCGACGCCGCGGGCCGAACATCTGCATGTCGTCGCCCGGCGCGCGATCATCACGCTGCTGCAAGTCCTCGACCGGATCACCGAGTCACGGCGGCGGGCCAGCAGCGCGGCGGCCGACTTCCGCGAGCTGGCCAGGTGGTTCGCCGTCGTCCCCGCACAGGGCGACCTGCACCGGTTGTGGTCGACAGTCTTCGGGCTCAGCTCGGCCCGGCACGCGCACCTCGCCCATCCCGATCCTGAGTTGATCAGCTCCGCCACGTCGTGGGAGGAAGCTCCGCCGGTCGAGGTCTCCCCGTTGCTCCGCACCTCGGGGAAGACCGAACGCTTCAGCCGCACCGGAAAGGTCCGCGACGTCGCCGCGATCAAGGCGGCCAGGGCCGAGCGGGCCCGTGCCGAACGAGCCGAGCTGGAGGCCGCCTGGGACCTGCTCGACACCGGCGGGCCGATCCGGCTCGCCGCCTTCGGCAAGCTCGACCACGCGGTGTTCGAAAGGCTGCTCGACCTGCTCGGCCGCGCCCTCGGAACCGTCCCGAGCCGAAGCGGTGTCCGGCAAAGCACGACGTCCGACGGCCGGATCGAGATCCTGCTCCGCCCGCCCGCCGACGGAGCCGTGGCAAAGCTCTCCACGCCGCGCGGGCTCTTCCGCGGACCCGACTACGAGATCGAGATCCGCACCGCGGGCGCCGCCCAGGCCCGCAGGGCGAGCGGAGGCGGGGCATGAGTCAGCTGGCGAATCAACTGGCCGCGGCCGAGCGCGAGGAGGTCGCGCTGGGAATCCGCCAGCTCCTCGCCACTCCGCTGATCACCGAGCGCACCAAGCCGGACGTGTTCGACTTGATCCGCCGCCGCGGGGAACCGATCCGGCAATGGTTCGATTACTACTGCGGCTGGACTTTGACGGTCGAGCCGAGGCTCGGTTATGCGCGGCTGGCCAAGGTGCGGGCAGCCGACGACCCGCGGCGGCCGCTGCGCCGGCTCCGTTCCGGCAAAGCTCCGTTCGATCGGCGACGTTACGTGCTGTTGTGCGTTACCGCGGCGGAACTGCTCGCGACGCCGGTGACCACGATTGGGCTGCTCGCGAAGCGAGTGGCGCAAGCAACCGCCGCGGACGAAGCGATCACGACGCTGGACACCGCCAGCCGCGAAGAACGGCGGGCATTAGTCGATGTCCTCCGGCTGTTGGAGCACTACGGCGTGCTCGACGCCGTCGACGGCTCGACCGAAGCGTTCGTCGAGTCGACCGAAGCCAAGGTGCTGTACCAGATCGACAGCACGCTGGTGCTGCGATTGCTGTCCGCGCCGATCGGGCCTTCCCGTCTCGAGGTGCCGCTTGACGAAGTCGCGCTTCGCTTCGAGGAACTCCTCGCCGCGGTTTCCCGCGAACGGCGGTACGGCGACGCCAGTGCGCACAGCGACCGTCCCGGGCAGTCGGAGGTGCAGCGGAATTTGTGGCTCCGGCACTCAGTTTTCCGTCGGCTGGTCGACGATCCCGTGCTCTACTACGAAGACCTCAGCGATGCTGAACGCGCCTACCTCACTTCGCCCACCGGACGGCAGTTGCTTCGCCGTGCAGCCGAACAGGGCGGCTTCGTTTTGGAGGAGCGCGCGGAGGGCGTGCTGCTGGTGGACGTCGAGAGCGTCGCGACGGATTCCCGCTTCCCCGACGACGCGGGCAACGCGAAGGTGGCCGCGCTCCTCTTGCTGGAAACGCTCACTGGTCCGGTCACGGTCGAGCAGCTGCGGATCCAGGCAGCCGAACTGCTCAGCCGCTTTCCCCGATGGGCCGAGGGATATCGCGGTCCGGACGGCGCCGCCCGGCTGGCCGCCGACGCGATCGAGGTGCTGATGGCATTCGGGCTGGCCCAGCTGTCTTCCGGAATCGTCCGGCCGCTTCCCGCGGCAGCGCGCTACACCGTCCGCGAAGCCCGGACCGCTGACAGCGAAGGAACGCCACGATGACGGTCACCGAACTCCCGCGGCACGCCGATGACTCGTTCTCGCGCCAGACGGACCGCTGGCAACCCGCTCGCGCCGGGATCCTGAACATCTGGCGGTATTACGACGAAGTCTTCGAATTCCATCACGGCAGGCTCCTGCTCCGGGGCCCGAACGGCAGCGGCAAGTCGAAAGCGCTTGAACTGCTGCTGCCGTTCCTCTTCGACGCGAGTCTCCGCGCGAACAGGTTGTCCACGTTCGGCACCGGCGAGCGCACGATGCACTGGAACCTCATGGGCGAGGGCGCGTCCGGAGTGACCCGGGTCGGCTACGTCTGGCTGGAGTTCCGCTTCCCGGGAACCCCCGAGCGGTGGTTCACCTGCGGCGCACGGCTTCAGGCCAGCTCCCGCACCTCGACCGTGCACCCGGACTATTTCACGACCTCGCAGCGAATCGGGGTTCCCGGCGGCATCAGCCTGGTCAACGACTCCGGTCAGCCGCTGACCCGGCAGGCACTCGAACAACGGCTCGGCTCCGAGGGCACGCTCTACGGGAACGCGACCGACTACCGGGCCGAAGTCCGCGCCACGCTGTTCCCGGGGCTGAGCGAACAACGGTTCGACGCGCTGATCCTCGCGCTGCTCCAGTTGCGCATGCCGAAACTGTCGCAACGGCTGGACCCGAGCCTGCTGTCCGATCTGCTGTCCAAGGCACTCCCGCCGCTGGGCCAGCAGGAAATCGCCGACCTCGCCGAGGGCTTCGAAAGGCTGGACAAGCACCACGAACGGCTGAAAGGGCTGGAGGAGCTGGTCGAATCGACCCGCACTCTCGCCGCCCGGCAACGGACGTATGCCCAGCGGGTGCTGCGCGCCGGCGCGGGCACGCTGATCTCCGCCACCACCGAGATGGAGAAGCGGGCCTCGACGGCGCGCGAGTCAGCAGCCCGGTACGAAACCGCGACGCGGGAAAAGGAAGCCGCCGAGCAGCGGATCGACGAACTGGCCAAGCAGATCCGCACCTCGTCGGCGCACAAGACCGGGTTGATCGAGAGCGAGGCTTACCAGCGCGGTTCGGAACTGGACCTTCTTCGCAGGCGAACCGGCGACGCCAAGTCCCGGGCGGAGCGGTTGCTGACCGAGTCCAGCCGGAAGAAAGAGGAAGCGGAGAAAGACGAGCGCGCCAGGAGCAGCACCGAGCAGGACGTTCGCCGCCGGACGGAGCACGCGCGGAGCCTGGAGAGCGAGACCCGGCAGACCGCCGTACGGGCCGGGATGCCCAGCGTGCACGGCGAGATCGCGGCGCAGCTGGACGGTGCCGATCCGGCCGCGGCCCGGCCGTTGCTGCGCGCCGCTGTGCAAAGCCGGGAAGAACAGCTGCGGGCAGTCGATGAGGCGCTGGACGGCCATGAGCGAGCAGTCGACCGGCGAGGCCAGGCGGAAGAGGAACTGGAGCAAGCGCGATCAGCGTTCTCCGAGGCGAAAAAAGAACTGGATCTTGCCGCTGAGCAGCGAGCCGCCGCGCTGGAACAGCTGCGAACCGATGTGCTCGCGTGGGCACGGGCCTGTCGCGAACTGGTGTTTCCCGAGCCCGACCTGCTGCTGGACCTCGTGGAATCAGAGCGGGCGTTGAACGCCGAGGTGGAGAACGCAGTCAACACGGCATTGCAAGACATCACCCGGCAGGAGGCTTCCCGCGAAGCGCTGGCGGCTGAACTGCGGCAGCGACGGGACGACCGCGGCACCGAGATCGCCCGGCTCCAGGCCGAGAAAGACCTTCCCCCGCTCGCGCCGCCGACCCGTACCGCTGACCGAACGCAGATGGCCGGTGCGCCGTTGTGGCGGCTGGTCGACTTCTCCGCCGCCAGCCAGGAAAACGATCGCGCCGGAATCGAAGCCGCGCTCGAAGGCGCGGGACTGCTGGACGCTTGGGTCGGTTCACGCGGAGAGGTCAAGGGCCACGACGTCTTCGCCGACCCGGACGCCTTGCCCGCGGCGGCCGGACGTTCGCTCGCGGACGTTCTTTCCCCCGAGCCCGGCGGCGAGGTCGCTCCTCCCGCGGTGCGCAGGCTGCTCGCTTCGGTGGGTTTCGGCGACGTGCTGCCGGTCGAAGGTGCTGCCGCGATCGGTGCGGACGGGTCATGGCGGCTCGGCAACCTCACCGGCAGCTGGCACAAGGACCGCCCGGCCTACATCGGCGCGGCTGCCCGCCGGCGTGCTCGCGAACGGCGCATCGAGGAGCTGCGGAACGAAATCCTCGTGCTGGACGGGGAAATAGCCGAGGTCGAGGCCGAACTGTCCGCGCTCTCCCTGCGCCGGGGAACCGTGCGCGACGAGCGGGCGAGCCTGCCTCCGCACAGCGCCCTCGACACCGCCGCCAGGCACCTCGACCGAGCGGAAATCGGACTCGCCGGAGCCGATCGGCTCGTGCGCGAACGCATCGAACTGGTCGGCAGGCGAGAACGCGAGGTCGCGGATTCCCTGCGGACGCTGACCGCCTGTGCCGCCGAATACGGGATGCCTGCCGAACGGTCCGCACTGGCGAATCTGGCCGCGGCCACCCGCGCGTTCCGCACCGCCTGCGAGAACTGGCTGGAAAGCCACGACGGCCTGCGCTCAGCACGGCAGATGCTCGATTCCTTGGCCACGCAGGCGGGCCGATCCGCCGGCGATGCCCGGCAGCGGGCGGAAGAAGCGGGAGAAGCCGAGGAGCAGTACCGAGAACTAGCCGCGACCCTCGAAGCGGTAGACAGCACTGCCGGCGCCGAGTACCGCGAGGTCGCGGCCAAAATCGAGAAAATCAGCGAGCACCTCGCCGAACTCGATGCCGCACAGAAGTCCACGCAAAGCCGGCACACCGAGCTGGCGATCGAGGTCGGGGAATGGCGCAACCGCCGGGAGACGGACGCGGCCGAACACGAGAAAGCGGTGGCCGACCGCGATGCGGCAGCGCTCCGCTTCCGCAGGCTGGCGTCCGGGGTGTTCCCCGCCGACAGCGGTCTCCACGATCTTGAGCGCTTCGAAACCGTTCTCGGCGCCAGCGACGGCGTCCGCGCCGCGTTGGACGGCGCGCGGCTGGTAGCCGCTGCCTGGCCGAGCGTCCCGCACTCCCCGAGCAACATCGGCGACGCGCTCCACCGGCTGTCCGAGTCCATGCACACGTGCCGCGCCGTTCTCCAAACCCGCGCTGACCTCGACCTCGAAACAGACGAGGACGTGCAGATCTTCACCGCCGTGGTGGACGGGATCCGGGTCGGCGCGGCCGAACTGCTGAAGATCTTGCACGGGGAAGCCGAGGAAAGCCGCCGCGAGATCACCGAACGGGAACGAGAGCTCTTCGACCAGACCCTCACCGGCGACACGCGACGGCACCTCGCCGCGCGGATCCGCCAGGCGAACGAACTGGTCGAGAACATGAACCACCGGCTGGAGCAGGTGCGCACCGCGTCGAAGGTCGCGGTCCGGCTGGTCTGGCAGGTCGCCACCGACCTCCCGCCCGGCACGAAAGCGGCCCGCGATCTGCTGCTGAAGGATCCGGTCCGGCTGACCGCCGCCGATCGGGAATCCCTGCACCAGTTCTTCCGCGACCGGATCGAGGAGGCCAAGGCCGACGACACCGCCACCGGCTGGGAACAGCAACTGGCCAAGGTCTTCGACTACACCGCGTGGCACCGCTTCGTGGTGAAAGTCGACCGGGCCAACGGCGAGGGCTGGCAACTGCTGACCCGGAAACTGCACGGCGCGCTGTCCGGCGGCGAGAAGGCCATCGCGCTTCATCTGCCGCTCTTCGCCGCCGTCGCCGCGCACTACCAGGCCGTGCCGGAGGCACCCCGGATCATCCTGCTCGACGAGGTCTTCGTCGGCGTCGACACGACGAACCGCGGCCAGGTCTTCGCCCTCTTGTCCGCCTTGGACCTGGACCTCATGCTCACGTCCGACCACGAATGGTGCGTATACGCGGAACTCAGCGGGATCGGGATCCACCAGCTCATCACTGGCACTGACGGGGACGACGCGGTCACCACTGCCCGCTTCACGTGGGACGGCCACCGACTGCTCTCGATCGACGCGGAGTAACCAGCTCTCGGCGGGCCCAGCGAACTTGGCCGCGTCGCTCCGCTGCCCAGCGCACAGGACGCGCCGGGCAAGGCGAACGTACGTGAGGGGAACCCTGAGGGAATCTGATTCCCTCAGGGTTCCCCTCACGTACCGCTCCACCTGCGGGTTCACCCGGCCGAGGCGGCTTTACATTTCAACTCCTCTTGTCAAGCGTGGTGTACATGTCTTACCGTCATGTAAAGCCAGCCAACGGAGGAGGGCGTAATGAGCGAGATGACCGGCACGGTGCCGCTGGGGTCGACCGAAGGATGGACCGACAAGAAGCGGTACCTGTGGCTGATCGGGCTGGTCGTGCCGTCGCTCGCGTTCCTCGCGATCGGCCTGCACGCCGCGACCGGCTGGGGCGTCTGGTTCTGGATCGGGCCGATCGTGATCCTGGCGATCGTGCCCGCGATCGACCTGGTCGCCGGCCTCGACCGGAGCAATCCGCCGGACGACGTCATCGAGCGGCTCGAACAGGACCGCTACTACCGGTGGATCACCTACCTGTTCCTGCCGATCCAGTACGTCGGGTTCGTCTTCGCGTTCTGGCTCATCGCGCGCGGCGATCTGTCCGTCGCGGACAAGATCGGCCTCGCGATCTCGATCGGCTGCATCGGCGGGATCGGCATCAACACCGCGCACGAACTGGGCCACAAGAAGGAAAGCCACGAGCGCTGGCTGTCGAAGATCGCGCTGGCGCAAAGCTTCTACGGGCACTTCTACATCGAGCACAACCGCGGCCATCACGTGCGCGTCGCGACTCCGGAGGACCCGGCGTCGAGCCGCGTCGGCGAGAGCTTCTACCGGTTCTGGCCGCGTACCGTGTTCGGCTCGCTGAAATCCGCGTGGGGGCTGGAGCGCAAGCGGTACGCCCGCCGCGACAAGCATCCGTTCCGGATCGGCAACGACGTGCTCAACGCGTGGCTGATGTCCGCGGTGCTGTGGGTCGCGATGGTGGCGTGGCTCGGCGTCGGGATCCTGCCGTACCTGGTGATCCAGGCGGTGATCGGGTTCTCGCTGCTGGAAGTCGTGAACTACATGGAGCACTACGGGATGCTGCGGCAGAAGGTCGGGCCGCCGGAGCGCCGTCGCTACGAGCGCGTGGATCCCAGCCACAGCTGGAATTCCAACAACATCGCGACGAACGTCCTGCTGTACCACCTGCAGCGGCACAGCGACCACCACGCCAACCCGACCCGCCGCTACCAGACCCTGCGCGACTTCGCCGAATCCCCGGTGCTGCCGACCGGGTACGCCGGGATGATCGTGCTCGCGCTCTTCCCGCCGCTGTGGCGGCGCGTGATGGACCAGCGGGTGCTCAACCACTTCGACGGCGACATCAGCCGGGCGAACATCCAGCCGTCGAAACGCGAGAAAATCCTTGCCCGGTACGGAACTTCCACCGTTGATCCGGTGATCGCGCCGGACGACGTGCGCGGTGACGCCAGCGAAGGCGGAATGTGCCCAGGCTGCGGATACGTCTACGACGAGCAGCGTGGCGACCCGCGAGAAGGCTTCCCGGCCGGTACGCCGTGGGCGTCCATTCCGGACAGTTGGTGCTGTCCCGACTGCGGTGTAAGGGAAAAGGTCGACTTCGTTGCTCCTGGAAGGATGAGTGTGTGATGCGGATCGAAGCGGATTTGAACAAATGCGACGGCCTGGGCATGTGCGAAGCGATGGCCCCGGACTTCTTCGAGGTGGGTGACGAGGGCACGGTCGTCGTGCTCGACGAGAACCCCGGCGAGGAACACCGGACCGACCTCGCCGCGGCGGTCGACGCCTGCCCGGTGCTCGCGCTGAAGCTGGTGTCATGACACTCGCCGTGGTGGGCGCGTCGCTGGCGGGACTGCGCGCGGTCGAATCCGCGCGGCGGACCGGATACGACGGCCGGATCGTGCTGATCGGCGCCGAGGACCACCTGCCGTACGACCGGCCGCCGCTGTCGAAATCCTTCCTCGCGGCGGACGGACCGGTTGCGGTGGAACCGTTTCTCAGCGCGGACGACCTCCGCGAACTCGGCGTCGAACTCCGGCTGGGCACACCCGCGACCGGGCTCGACCCGATCGCCAGGGAGATCCGCACCGGCGACACGACCGTCCGCTACGACGCCGCCGTCATCGCCACCGGAGCCGCCGCCCGGGTTCTTCCCGGCACCGAGGAGATCTCCGGCATTCACTCGCTGCGCACCGCGGACGACGCGGTCGCCATCCGGTCCGCATTGGACAGTGGCGCTAGGACAGTCGTGATCGGAGCCGGTTTCATCGGTTCAGAAGTCGCTTCAGCCGCTCGTAAACGCGGCCTGCCAGTGTCTATTGTGGAAACGCTGGAAACGCCTTTGGTGCGCGCGATCGGTCCCGAGGTCGGCGAGGTCTGCGCGGATCTGCATCGCGCGGCAGGCACCGATCTCCGGCTGGGCACCAGGGTCACCGGCTTCACGTCGCAAGACGGCGCGGTGACCGGCGTCCAGCTGTCGACCGGCGAAGTCCTCCCGGCCGACCTCGTGGTCGCTGGAATCGGTGCGGCCCCAGCCACCGGCTGGCTGCGCGACAGCGGACTACTGCTGCACGAACGCGACGGCGGCGTCATCTGCGACGGCACCCTCGCCGCCGCACACGGCGTTTACGCGGCCGGAGACGTCGCGCACGTGGCGAACGCGTTGTTCGACGGCGAGCTGATGCGGCTGGAACACTGGACGAACGCGGCCGAGCAGGGTGCGGCCGCGGCTCGGCACGCGCTGGACCCCGCGAGCGCGCGGGTGTTCAGCGCCGTGCCGTATTTCTGGTCCGATTGGTACTCGCACCGCATCCAGTTCGTCGGGACGCCGCGCGCGGACGAGGTCGTCGTCGCGGTCCCGGCCGAGCACGGCTTCACCGCGCTGTACCGGCGCGGCGACCGGCTCGTCGGCGCGTTTACCGTCGACCGGCCACGCGACATCATGAAGTACCGCAAGCGGATCGCTGCCCGAGCACCGTGGTCTGAGGCAGTCGCCTTCGCTCTCGAAACGGCCGCCTAGAATGACGGCTATGAGCGTGCTTCCGGTGCCCGCGGGCGGCCAGTACCGGCAGCCCATCATCACCGCCGCCATCGAACTCACCGCGAAATCCGGCTGGTCAACGGTCACCATGGCACGGCTGGCCGATCTGGTCGGGGTGAGCAGGCAGACCGTCTACAACGAGATCGGCTCGAAAACCGCGCTCGCCGAGGCGATGATCTCGCACGAGCTGCGCCGGTTCCTCGCCGTCGTGAGCACCGCGTTCGACCGGCATCCGGACGACCTGGTCGAGGCGATCTACGACGCCGTCCGCGCGGTGCTCGAACTGGCCGACGACAACATCCTGCTGCGCGCCATCGCCTCCGCGACGCACGGCACCGACAACGAGTTCCTGCCGCTGCTGACCACCCGCGCCGGCACCCTGCTCACCGAAGCGAAGGCCGTCCTGCGCGGCCGGGTCCGCGGCTACGCGCCGCCGCTCGACGACGGCCAGCTCACCGTGGTCATGGACCTCGTCGTGCGCACCGTGCTCAGCCACGTCATGCAGCCGTCGGGCACGCCCGCCGAAACCGCCGACGGCCTGGCCTGGGTCGCCGCTCGCGTGCTCGGCACCGCCCCGTCGGCATCGATGCGCACCCGCTCGTAAACCAGGTGCGCGGTTCGGGCCGTGCGTGCCAGCGTGGCGCGCGTGAACCGTGAACGACTTTCCGCACTCGCCCACACCCGGCACCCCATCGCGTCCCCGGTCAGCGACGACGAGGTCCAGCGTCTGCTCGAGCGCAGCATCCCGCACGAAGACGCGGTCATCCTGGACCTGGGCTGCGGCGGTGCCGAATGGCTCATCCGCGCTCTCGCCGCGTACCCGAAACTCCGCGCCGTCGGCGTCGACACGTCGGAATTCGCCCTCTCCCGCGCCCGCACCGCCGCGACCGACCGAGGCGTCGCCGACCGTCTGACCCTCCACCACCAATCCGCCACCGAATTCCCCGCCGCGCCAGAGTTCGACACCGTCCTGTGCATCGGCTCCACCCACGCCTTCGGCGGTTTGCCAGCCACCCTCGCCGCCCTGCGCACCCACGTCCGCCCCGGCGGCCGCGCGCTGATCGGCGACGCCTACTGGGAAGCCGAGCCGACCCCCGCCGCGCTCGAGATCTTCGGCGACCTGCCAGACCTGCCGGAACTCCTCGACCAGGTGATTTCCGCCAGCTGGACGCCGACCCACGGCCACACGAGCACCCGCGGCGAACTGGACGCCTACGAATGGTCGTGGACCGGCAGCCTCACCGAATGGGCCCTGGACCACCCGGAAGACCCGGACCAAGCCGAAGCCCTCACCGCCGCGACCACCCACCGCGACGAGTGGCTCCGCGATTACCGCGCCTCGTTCGGCTTCGCCTGCGTGGTGGCGCGCGCTTGACAAAACTTCTTGTCAATGCGACGTTCGGATCTGACCCCCACCCCGAGAAAGGGCAGTCCGATGACCGACCTCGTCCCGTTCCTGATGTTCCAGAAGCGCGACGCCGCCGAGGCCATGGCCTTCTACACCTCGCTGTTCCCGGGCGACTCCGTGCTGTCCGAGGAGCGCTACGGCGCCGACGGACCCGGTCCGGAGGGAACGATCGTGATGGCCGAGTTCACCGTCGCCGGACAGCGGGTGCGGTGCAGCGACAGCTTCGTCCAGCACGCCTTCGACTTCACGCCGTCCACATCGCTGTTCGTCACTGTGGACTCGACCGACGAACTGAAGCGGATCTACGAGGCACTCGGCGAGGGCGGCGGAACCCTGATGCCGCTGGACGATTACGGCTTCGGCCCGTTCGCCTGGGTGAACGACCGGTGGGGCGTGTCCTGGCAGTTGAGCGCCAAGGGCTGAGTATTTTTGGAATATTCCATCAGCGCTCCCGTACATTTCCGTCAGCCGGACTCCGGACGCAAAGGCGAGCCACAATCCTCAGGTGGGTGACGCGGGAGAGTCCCGCCGCCGCTATGGTGACCACGAAAGGTGGAAAATCAGCCCGAGGGGGGCCGGTGGAAAACTCAGCACCCATGCTTGAACTGCGCGTGCAGGCTGGCGGCGACATCATTCGAGAAGAACGACTGGCGCGCGCACTGCGTGCTGAAATCGAGAAAAACGGTGGCGCAGAAGTACGGATTCCGCAGTCCGGGCCGGGCCCGGACGGCGCAAAAGGAAGCAGCGTCGGCAGTGCCGACCTGTGGGTCTTCCTGGCTGCCACCGCGGCTCCGCTCGGCACCGCGCTTGTCACGCTGATCAAGGAGTGGTCGAAGACCAAGCGCGCCACGGTGCGGCTGAAGATCGCTGATGTCGAACTGGAGATGCCGTCCGGGACGGACGAAGCACAGGAGCGCATGCTCGCCCGGATCATCGACAAACGGCACCAGTGAGCGGCGGCCGCAAACGCGCGCTGCTGATCGGAACGGCCGGCTACCGGGACACCGCCGGATTCTCTGCTTTGCCCTGCACGCACTCCGATGTGGCAGAGCTGCGACAAGTTCTGGAAGACCCGGCAATCGGCCAATTCGCCGAGGTGCAGGCAGTTCTCGATCCGGACGCCGCCATGATGCGGGATCGCATAGCCGCGTTCCTCGGTGACCTGGAGGTCGACGATCTCGGGCTGCTCTACATCAGCGGGCACGGCCATCGACTTTCCGGCAGCACGTCGGAATTCCATTTCATTGCGGCCGACAGCAGGAAGGCGTCCTGCGAGCAGACTGCGGTCGGCGCGTCGTTTGTCAACGAACACCTGGAAAACAGCTATGCCGCACAGAAGGTCGCCATTTTCGACTGCTGCTACAGCGGTGGCTTCAGCCTGGGCATGACCACGCGCCTCGCCAAAGGCAGCGCGCACCGCAACGGCTTCCCGCAGCCGCGCGGTGTGTACGTGATGGCCTCGAGCGGTCCCAGCGAATTGTCCTGGGTCGACTCCCGGCCGAGGTCCGGGCCGACGCTTTCGTTGTTCACCGCGGAACTCGTGACCGCACTGCGGACCGGCAAGGCGGACACCGACGGCGACGGGATCGTGTCCGCCAACGAGTTGTTCCACTACGTGAACGACCAGGTTCGCGCGGTACAGCCACCGGAGCAGGCCGAGCGGCAGGTACCGGTGTTCTCCGCGGACCGGGTCAACGGGCAGATCCACCTGGCCCGCTGCCAGGCCGGTCAGGCGATCCGCCCGGTCGCGCAATCAGCTGTGCAGCCCACAGCAGGGCAGCCCTCGGGCAAAGGCACTGCCGCCAGCGCTTTCGGCGCACCAACGCCAGCCGCGCTCTTGCGCTACTACCAGGCCTGTGTCCGGAAGGACGACGCCGAGCCAAAGCGACTGTTGGACGCGCATGCGCAGCGCCAGTACGCCTGTTTCCAAGGCGCGGAAAGGCTGCTGGTCCGCGACCTGGACTCCGACGGAGCTGTGCCGATGCCCGCCGAAGCCGCACAGCTGGTCGATTCGGCCGACGAACACACCGAGCTCTGGTACGGCTATCCGGCCGTGGTCCTGCACCAGGGTCGCGGTCGTCCGCAGTTTG
Source organism: Amycolatopsis sp. CFH S0740 (assembly GCF_004522315.1). Classification (NCBI taxonomy): domain Bacteria; kingdom Bacillati; phylum Actinomycetota; class Actinomycetes; order Pseudonocardiales; family Pseudonocardiaceae; genus Amycolatopsis; species Amycolatopsis sp. CFH S0740. The sequence continues at coordinate 148,821 of NZ_SDLS01000010.1, forward strand.
CCCCGCTCTTCCTGACCCAGGTAGAAGTCGTGGACAGCGCGGGCGGACGACGGCTCCGGCCGGTTGGCGAGGTCGTTCCGCACGACGGCCTTGTGAACGCCTTGCTGGACAACGACGAGGCCGCGGCACTGCTCAGCTCCTACCAGTCGACCTGGCAAAGCGGGATGCACTCGCATCTGTTGCGAGAAGTCCAACACTTCCTGCGCGAGGACTTCGGACTGGCCACGGTTCAGCCGCTGCGCCCGAACTCGCTGGAACCCGAGATCGAGACCGACACCCCGACCTCCGGAGCGCGGAACGCGGCGGTGCTGTTCGCGCACCAGGCAGGCGGTTCGGCGAGCAATGGCTTGATCAAAGACCTCGACTACATCGCCGACCACGAGGGGGAAATCCGCAAGACTGCGCTGGCACCATTGTTCGGCCTTCCCGGCAACGCGGCCGTCCGGCCGTGGCGGCCGGTCTATCTCGAGCAATGCAACGACGGCCAGCGCGCGGTGCTCGAATCGGCGATGACCCAGCAGCTCACCGTCGCCACCGGCCCGCCAGGCACCGGGAAAAGCCAGCTCGTCGCCAACGCTGTCGCCACCGCGCTGGTCAACGGACAGTCGGTGCTGGTCGCCTCCACCAACAACCGTGCAGTCGACGAGGTGTGGGAGAGGTGCGAAAAGCTCGTCCCCGGTGCGGTGGTCCGTACGGGGAACCAGCAGATGAAAGAGCGGGAAAAGCGCACACTGACCGACTATCTCGCCATGCCGCCGCCGAGGCAGCACTCAGCGACTGCGGTTGCAGAGCTAGACCGGGTGTTCACCGCCCACACCGAAGCAGTCCGTGCCTTGGCCGCAACTGCGGAGCAAGAAGCACGCCTGCTGGCGTTGGGACAGCACCGCAAGGCACTCGCCGAGCAGCTCTCCAGCACCACGGCTGCCCTCGCGACGGCTTTCTCCGCCACCGACCTCGCCGCGCTGCACCGCCGTGCAAGCCGAGCAGCCAACGCGAAGTTCTTCGGTGCACGCCGGCGCGCGAAGTTCTGCGCTTCGGTCGGGTGGCACGGCGAAACAACGGCCGAGGTTTGCCAGCGCCTTGCGACCTGGGCGTGGGCGGAGTTGCAGTGGCAGCAGGAACGCGCCCGGCCGACTCCGTCCGACGACCAGCTCGCCGCCAACCTCGCGCAGGCAGAGAACCAGGTCCTCGCCGCTTCCCGCGCGGCGCTGGAGACGGTCGTGCGAACCTCGGCACACACCGGCAAAGCCGAGATCGAAACGCTGCTCCGAGCGTCGTCGACCGGAGGCTGGGCGGCGATGCGCCGGTGCCGGGAGCACGTCAAGGGCTGGGCACTCACCGCGTTGAGCGCCCGTCGGCTTCCGGCCGATGCGGCCTCGTTCGACCTGGTGATCGTGGACGAAGCAAGCCAGTGTTCCGTCCCGCACCTGATCCCGTTGCTCTACCGCGGCGCGCGGGCGCTGGTGATCGGAGACGTGCAGCAGCTCGGCCCTGTGATCAAGTTGTCCGAGCAGGCCGAAGCCGAACTCGTCAAGGCGCACCGGGTATCGCCTGTCTGGCTGGATTCCCGCCAGCTTTCCTACCGGCGGCATTCGGCTTTCCACGCGGTCGAACGGCTCGTCCGAGCTCCGCTTCTGCTTGACGAGCACTACCGCTGCCATCCGGAGATCGCGGACCTTGCGAACCGGCGCTTCTACCGGAGCCAGCTCACCGTCCTGACCGACGAGGCTCGACGCACGCAGCTGCCGGGGGCACCGATCAGTTGGATCGACGTCGCCGGAGCAGCGACCCGAAGCACAACGACTTCCTGGCAGAACGACGTCGAGGCGCGCCGTGTCGCCGAGGTCGTCGAACGCCTGCTGGCAGAGCTGCCCGAATCGGCGACGATCGGTGTCATCACGCCGTACAAGGGCCAGGCCGGCGTTCTCGGAAGGCGTTTGGCTCACGATCCGAGAGTCGTCACAGGCACCGTGCACACTTTCCAGGGCGGGGAACGGGACGTGATCGTGCTGTCCCCGGTCGTCAGCCGAGACTTTCCCGCGCAGTCGAAAAGATGGCTGCAACAACAGGACACGCTGTGGAACGTGGCGGTGACACGCGCCCGCAGCCGGCTGATCGTGGTGGGCGACCGCAGCGTGTGGTCTGAAGACGACAACATCGGCGCAGCGCTGGTGCGGGCCGCCGAGCGCAGTGGCAGTACGGAGCACCGCGCGAACGCGGATTCTCTTCTGTCCGCTTTGTATGCATGGCTCCGGCACCGCTGCCAAGGCCAGGTCGAACTCCTGGCCTACCGCAACGGCTACCTGGCCGACGCGGTCTCCGGAGAGCACACCTTCCTTCTCGACCGAGGGCCGGTCGATGAGCGTCCTCGGCACCAGCACCTGCGAGTGCAACTGCTTCGCACCCGCCTGCTCAACACCTCTTCCAGCACCACGACCCGGGTACCGGCGTGGCGCCTGTTCGACAACGCCTGACCGCTAGGAGATCCTGATGTACACCGCCGAAGTCAACCGCGCCCAGCCTGCTTGCCTCATGCTGCTCATCGACCAGTCGTATTCGATGTCGGAACCGTGGTCGCAAGCCACCATGTCGAAGGCTGCCGCACTCGCCACCGCGGTCAACAACGTGCTCGCCACCTCAGTCGTGCTGTGCACGAAGGGCGGCCGCCGCGTCGTGGACTACTTCCAGGTCGGCGCGCTCGGCTACTCCGATATCGTGTCCTCGCTGTTCGAGAACAGCACAGTGGACGAACCGCTGCGACCGGTAGGCGCCCTAGCGGACAAGCCGCGTCGAGTCGAGAAGATCGTGCCCGACCCCGCCCAGCCGGACGAGTTCGTCGTCCAGCCGGTATGGGTCGACACAGTGCACGGCGGGCGGACCGCGATGACCGGAGCGTTGGCTGCCGCGGAGAAAGCTGTCTCGGCCTGGTGCGCCGACCATCCCGACAGCTTCCCGCCCATTGTCATCAACCTGACTGACGGCATGGCCACCGACGGCGACCCGCTTCCCGCGGCACAGCGCATCCAGGCGCTTGGCACGAACGACGGCCCCGCGCTTCTGCTCAACGTCCACCTGTCGCGGACCGGCGAAGGACGCATCAATTTCCCCGGTACCGCGGCGTCTTTGCCGGACAAGGAGGCCCGTCTCCTGTTCGAAATGTCCAGCGAACTTCCCACACCGATGGCCGAGGCCGCGTCCAGCTTCGGCTACGACCTGGTCCCCGGTGCTCGTGGTTTCCTGTACAACGCCGACCCGTCGACGGTGGTGCAGTTCCTCGACATCGGCACCCGCGGGATAACCCCGGGCGGATTCCCCGAGATCACTGATGGCCAGTGACCACCGATCGAGGAACCGGCCTGTGCGTCGTCACGGCGTCGGTAGCCAAACAGGGCAAGGACGATACGGAGAATGAAGATTTCGCGGCGACGAACCTGACGACACGGCGTTTCGCGGTTGTCGACGGGGCGTCGGACGCTGCTCGTCCGGAGGTCTGGAGCCGCCTGCTCGCGCAGTCCTATGTGAATGATGAGCTTGATCTGACTCGGGTCGCCGTGCTCGACGAGCTCGGCAAGCGATGGCATCAGGAAGTCTTCAGCGCAGACTTGCCTTGGTTCGCCAGGCAGAAACTGTCCCACGGCAGTGCCGCGACCTTCGCCGGGCTCGCCCTGAACGGTTCCGCGTTCGACGGCGAAGCAGTGGGCGACTGCTGCCTGTTTCAGCTGCGCGACGAAGCGATCATACTGGTCTTCCCGTTGGACGATCCCGCCCAGTTCACGAACTTCCCGGACGTACTGCGCACCCATCCGCCAGCCGGGCACGACCTCGACACGGTCCGCAGGCAACACGGTTCCTGGCTCCCCGGAGATCTTTTCGTGCTGGCCAGCGATGCGCTCGCCAAGTACTTACTGGAGCGCCCCGAAGCGGCGCGATGGCTGGAACAGTTGCTCGCCAGTCCTGACTCCTTCGCGGACCTGGTAGCTGAGTTCCGCGCAGATGGCCTCGACAACGACGACACGACGATTTGCGTGGTACGCCCATGACGCTGCCGGACATGGAAGCCTATCAAAAGGCCGTCCAGCTCAAGAAGTCGTTCACCGACCCAGTGCTTTCGCGTGGTGAGCTGGAACGGACACCGCTGATGACGCCAGTCGTCGCGTCCGGCGGGTTCGCACTGACCTACCTGTTCACTGTAGACGGCCAGAAGGTGGCCGTACGGTGTTTTCACAAGCAGGGAAACCATCTCGAGGAGCGCTACCACCAGATTTCCCGGTTCGTGAGCCTTCACCCAGAACTGTCCTTCCTGATCCCGGTCGACTACTTGCCCCATGGCATCGAGGTGAACGGTGCCCGCTATCCCATTGTCAAGATGCCGTGGGCAGACGGCTATCAGCTCGACCATTGGGTGGAAGACCACCTGCGAGAGCCTGACGCGTTGACCGCGGTGGGCCGTGAAGTGGCCAAGGCTGCGACACAGCTGCGCGCGGCCGGTGCCGCGCACGGCGACTTCCAGCACGGCAACATCCTGATCGACGACGACAACGCGATCCGACTGATCGACTACGACGGGATGTATCTTCCGGAACTCCGCCGATATGGCGCGTCCGAGCGGGGCCATCGGAACTACCAGCACCCGTCCCGGCAAAACAGTTACAACGCCGATCTGGACAAGTTCGCCGCTGCGACCATCGAACTGTCCCTCGAAGCACTTGCCCACGCCCCGTCGTTGTGGAGCCGGTTCCACACCGACGACCACCTTCTCTTCACCTCGCGCGACTTCGCCGAACCTGACACGTCAAATCTGTTCTCCGCGCTGTCCGCGATGCGGCCGGTCGCCGACGCAGCTGCCCGGCTCCGGCGGGCCTGCCTGGCCCCGCTGCCCGAGATCACCCTCGCCTTGTCCGGCGGCCAGGCGACCGAGGACCACGGCCGGGCGTCCCAGGCCGCCCCGGACGAACTCGTCTGCATCGAGGCGCACGACCGGAAGAAGCTCTTCCAGCACATCGGCGACAAGGTCACCGTCTTCGGCCAAATCAAATCGATCAAGCAGACCGACCTGCCGCGCGGCCACATCACCCACCTGAACACCGGCGACTTCAGAAAAGGCGCCTTCGTGTTCATCGCCTACGACGAAGCTCGAAGCACTCTCGAAGAACGCTTCGGTTCGAATCTCGGGGGACTAGACGGCAGCTGGATTTCGGTCACCGGCTTGTTGGCGACCTACCAGAGCCGCTGGCACCTTACGCCGGAGATCGAGATCGTGCGCGGCTCCGCAGTGCGGACGGTCTCCGGCGAGGAACTGATCGCGCTCCGAGCCAGCAGCCGAGGCGAAAACCCGCCTGCCCCCTCGACACCGCCGCCCAAACGGGTGCGAGCGTTCCCGCCGATCGACATCCAGGCGGGTTTGAAAGAGCTGTACTCCGATTCGCCCGCTGTCCGACAGGCCAAGCCGGCTCCCGCTCGACCGGCTGCAGGCCCGAGATCCTCCGCAACGGCGTCGCCGCCGCCTTCGGCGCCGCCGCCTAGATACCCGCCGCCCGCCTCAAGGCCACAGGCCAACCCATGGGTACCGCCGCCCGCGCCGGTCCGTCCGCCGATCCCGCCTCCAGCCAACCCCTGGATACCGCCGGGTGCCCCCGCCCGCCCTTCCTGGGGGACCCGCCTCCGCCGATGGTTCGAAGGACGCTGAGTCCCGCACGGCCCCACTCGGTTGGCGCAGCATCCCGGCGGCACCCGCACTCCAGTCGACGCCCTGAGCCAACAAGATACGCGTACGGTTTCTTTTTGCGATTGCTAATCATCACAGATCCGCAGCTCGAGCGCAATTCCCAACGCTATTGACCCAGTGACAGATACCGCGAAGAGAAATACGGACCGGTGACCCACGGACGGGTTAAGCGGGGCTATTCGGACCCCGCTATGGTGGGCATTGGGAGGTTGGCAATCAGCCTGAGGGGGGCCGATACCTCATCCCGTGGGCCAGCCGTTTACCTGCAGTAGTCCCGCTCGGGCGGTGCTGCGAGGGCAAGCGGCTGGCCCTTTTTTTGCCGTACTGCGGATCAAGCGCCACGACGGTTTCCCGGCGCCGAAACCCTGGCTGAAGAAGAATCGTCGCAGCGGAATTCTCTAGGCGGTGCGGCTCCGGTACAGCCACCACACGTCGCGCCCGAACGACCAGCTCAAGGTCGCCACCGCAATCCCCGCCAGGACCACTGGCGCGAACCCTGCCACCGCGGCTGTCAGGGCGATTCCCTGCAGAGCCGCTACTGCCTTCCGGGCTCGGCTGGGGCGCAGTGGGGCACGGAGCCACGGCCACAGCCGAGCCGCGGCGACGAATGCGTAGCGCATCAGGCCGATTGCCAGTACCCATGGGCCGACCGTGGTGGCGGCTAGGACGCTCAGCACCAGGATCAGGAAGGCGTCCGCTTCCATGTCGAAGCGGGCGCCGAGCGCGGAGACGGTTCCGGTGCGGCGGGCGACGTAGCCGTCGAGTGCGTCCAGGGCCAGGGCTACCGCGGCGATGGGGACGATCAAGGTCAGCTGCGGATGCCCGCCCAGGCGGTCGGCGGCCAAAGCGGTCACGGTGCCGATGAGGGCCGCTCGGGCGAGGGTCACCTGGTCGGCGGGGCCCAGCCGGTACACCCTGATTCGCCAGGCGCCCTGCGTGAGCAGCACTAACAAACCCAGGAGGTAGGCCACGCCGACTGCCCAGCCGGCCGGGCCGAGGCCGGTTGTCACCGTCAGCAGGGTCAGCAGCGCGAGTTGCGCCAGCAGCGCGGGGGCCTGCTGGACGACGGTTGAACCCAGCTCGGCCGGGGTTCGTGTACAGGTGGAGACAGCCATTTCTCCTCGATCCGGCAGCAACGGAGGACAACCTTGACACGGGCGGCGCAGGCCTTCTGGTTCACTTCGGCCGAGGGCGGGGAGCTCCGATCGGCCGAGGTGGCTGCTCCACAAGCCGACGAAGTGCTGGTCCGAACGCGATTTTCGGCGTTGAGCCGGGGCACCGAAAGTCTGGTCCAGCGCGGCGGGGTGCCGGAGAGCCAGCACGCCATCATGCGCGCGCCGTATCAGGAGGGCGACTTTCCGTGGCCGGTCAAGTACGGCTACCTGAACGTCGGCGAGGTCCTTTCCGGACCGCCGGAGCTGGCCGGCCGCACGGTGTTCTGCCTCTATCCACATCAGACCGAGTACGTCGTGCCCGCGTCGGCGGTCACGGTGGTGCCGGACGACGTCCCGGCGGCGCGGGCGGTGCTCGCCGGCACCGTCGAGACCGCGGTGAACGCGCTCTGGGACGCGGCCCCGCTGGTCGGCGACCGGATCGCGGTGGTCGGGGCGGGGATGGTCGGGTGCAGTGTCGCGCGACTGCTGTCCCGCTTTCCCGGCGTGGACGTCCAGCTCGTCGACCCCGACCCGGACCGCGCCGAGGTCGCGGACGCGTTCGGCATCCGGTACGCCACTCCGGAAACCGCGAGCGGCGACCTCGACCTCGTGGTGCACGCCAGCGCGACCGACGCCGGGCTCGCGCGTTCGCTGGCGCTGCTCGGCCGCGAGGGCACGGTGGTCGAGCTGAGCTGGTACGGCGACCGTCGGGTGTCGATACCACTCGGCGAGAACTTCCATTCGCGACGGCTCACCGTGCGCGGCAGTCAGGTCGGCACCGTTTCGCCGGCTCGCGCGGCGCGGCGCGATTACGGCGACCGGATGGCGCTGGCGTTGCGGCTGCTCGCGGACCCCGCGTTCGACGCGCTGATCACCAGCGAATCCACTTTCGCCGAGCTGCCGGATGTCGCGGCACGGCTAGCGGACGGAACTCTGCACGGACTGGCTCACCGAATCACCTACCCGTAAAGGAGAACGCGTTGTTCAGTGTCACCGTGCGCGATCACATCATGGTCGCCCACAGTTTCCGCGGCGAGGTTTTCGGCCCGGCGCAGCGCTTGCACGGCGCGACGTTCGTGGTCGACGCGACGTTCCGGCGGTCCGAATTGGACTCGGACAACATCGTCGTCGACATCGGGCTCGCCACCCAGCAGCTCGGCGCGGTGCTCGCGGACCTGAACTACCGGAACCTGGACGACGAACCCGATTTCGCCGGGATCAACACGTCGACGGAATACCTCGCCAAGGTGATCGCCGACCGGCTCGCGGACCGGATCCACGCCGGGGAACTCGGCGAGAACGCGCGCGGGCTGGCCCAGATTTCGGTGACCCTGCACGAATCCCACGCCGCTTCGGCCGGATACGAGCGTTCCTTGTGACCACAGTGGACTCTTCCGGTTACGCGCCGGAATGGCTGCGGCTCAGAGAACCGGCCGACACGGCGGCGCGGGCGGCCGATCTGGTCGCCTTGCTCCCGGCCAGCCCGGCAGTCATCCGGGATCTCGGGTGCGGCACCGGGGCGATGGGACGCTGGCTGTCCGGTCGCCTCCCGAAACCGCAGCGGTGGATTCTGCACGACCAGGACCCGCGGCTGCTCGAGATCGCCGCACGCAGTCTTCCACCGGGGATCAGCGTCGAGACCGAACAGGCCGACGTGACTCGGCTGAACCTGACCGGCACTTCTTTGGCAACGGCTTCCGCTCTGCTGGATCTCCTTACCCAGGAAGAAATCCAGCGATTGGTGAAGTCCTGTGTGGACGCGCAGAGCCCGGCGCTGTTCACGTTGTCCGTGACCGGATCGGCTCACCTCACGCCAGCGGACGCGGCAGACGAAGCACTCAACGCCGCCTTCAACGACCACCAACGCCGAGGCGGCAAGCTAGGCCCAGAAGCCGCCGCCTTCACCGCAGCGGAGTTCCAGCGGCACGGTTGGACCGTCCACACCAGACCGTCACCGTGGCAGCTCGGCCCGGAACACCGCGAACTCATCGACACCTGGTACCGCGGATTCGTTGCCGCGGCCCGGGAAGAGCAACCTGACCTGGCGGTACCCGAGGATCGGCAGATCACCGAGGTTACCGTGCACCACCAGGATTTACTGGCTCTCCCCTGATTCCCGCCGCGCCCGGGCGCGGCGTTTGCCCTCGTGCATCGCCGCGACCCGGGCGACCGGGATCGTGTGCCCCTCGGCCACGAGATCCGCCGGAAGTTCCTGCGGTTCCGGCAATTCCTCCGCCCACGGGTCGGCACTGCCGAGCAGCCCCACCGCGGTCTTCACCGTGAAATCCGCCGGTGTGACGTCGTCCGCGTCCGCCCAGCGAACCGGGAACGACACCGGCGTGCCCGGCCGGATCCGCGGGCTGTAAACCGCCGCCACGGTCGCCCCGCCCGCCCGGGTCGAATCGAGAAACACCTTGCCGTGCCGGTCTTCCCGGATGAACGCCGTGGTCGCCAGCTGCGGATCGATCCGTTCCGCCCGCGCGCCGACCGCCCGGGTCGCCGCCGCGACGTCCTCAAAGGACAGACCGGGAACCAGCGGCACGAACACGTGCACACCCTTGGAACCGCTGGTCTTCAACGCACCGGCGAGCCCGACGTCGGCCAGGGCCTGTCGCACCAGTCGTGCCGCCGCCACCGCGACGCCGAAGTCAGCGCCCTCCGGCGGGTCCAGGTCCATGATCAGGTCGGTCTGACCGATCGGCTCCACCCGGGTCAGCGCGGGATGCAGTTCGACCGCGCGCTGATTGCCGAACCACAGCAGCGTCCGGCGGTCGTTGCACAGGCCGTAGGTGACTGTCCGTTGTGAACTCTCCGCCCACAGTTTCGCCCGCGGCACCCACTCCGGCGTGTACTTCGGCAGGTTCTTCTGCATGAACGCGTCCTGCCCGCGCAGCACGCGCATCACCGACAGCGGACGGTCGCGCAGCACCGGCAGCAACCGGTCCGAGACGGCGTCGAAGTAGTCGACGAGGTCGCGCTTCGTCGCCCCGGCGTCGGCGAACAGCTCCTGGTCGAGGTTGGTCAGGGAAACCCCTTCACGCACCTCATCCGGTTTGGCCATACGCCAACCCTTGCCGACCGCAGCATTCCGGTCAACCGCTTAGACGAGCGGTTTCCCCTTCCGCAACCGCCGCCGGAAGTCCGCGAGGCACGCGTCGTAGGGGAACCGCCGCACCCGCACCGGAAGCGGTTCCACCATTCGGCCGATCGCGCGCATCAGCCGATCGAACCGGCGCTGGTCGGCGGCCGACCACGGCAGCCGCATCTGCTCGCGGAACACCTCCGGCAGGAAACCGGTCGTGACGAAGCGGTGGAACCGTCGGAAGAGGAACGAGAGCGGCCGCGGCAGGAATTCCAGATTCGCGATGGCGGTGAGGTACTCGCGGAGCCGGTCGTCGATGTCCACTTGAGCCAGTCCGTCCGCCCAGTACGCGGCGAAGTCCTCCGGCCAGTCTTCCGGACGCACCTGCAGCGTCGTGCCCAGCACCGCGGCCTCGGCGTACCAGGATTCCGGGGCGGGCCGGCCGAGAAACACGCGATGCACGTCCTCGACGCCGTGGGCCAGGCAGGCGGCGACCCACAGCTGCAGCTCCCGATCGAAAGCGCGGTACCGCACCGGGCTCGACTCGGTCGAGACCACGTGCGCGTGCACCGAATTCACCGCCCGCCGGTACGCCGCGCGGTCCGCGTCCGTACCCAGCACGGCGACCGCGAGGTAGGTGACGGTGGTCCGCGTGCGTTTCAGCGGATGCTTGAACAGATTCCCCGAGTCGACCCGGCTTTCCAGCACGCCGTACCCGACCTCGGGCCGGCCCAGCTGCATGATCACGTTCGCGCCGCCCGCGAGCAGGCTGACCCCGAGCACGCCGTCCTGGAGCATCCGTCCAGGGGAACGCCTCCGTTGACACGTTGTCAAGAGCCCTCAGGCGCGCACGACCCGCACGTCCGAAACCTCCAGCAGCCCGTCCAGGTGCACCCGGCCCCGCGTCTGCGCCGGGTCGACGACCAGGCCGTCGCGCCGGACCAGGTCGAGGACGCGTTCCGCCAGCGGCAGCACCATGTGCCGACCCCAGCAGCGTTCGTTGCTGTGGCCGAACGGGAGGTAACCGGGGTGGGTGTCCGGGTCGAGCGAAGCCCAGCGGCCCGGCCGGAACTCGTCCGGCGCGTCCCACAGTTCGGGGTCGCGGTGGCTGAGCAGCGGCAGCAGCAGGACGTCGTCGCCCGGGCCGATCCGGGCGTCCACCTCGGCGAACTCGGGCGAACGCACGCGCAGGATGTTCCACGACGGCGGCAGCAGGCGCAGCGCCTCGTTGAGCACGTACTCGGTGGGCACGTCGTCGTCCAGCGGCGAACTGAGCCACAAAGCGTTCGTGACCAGCGCGGCGACGGTGAAGCAGACCGGCCCGGCCACGCGCCGGTAGAGGTACATCGCGAAGCGCCGCTGGTCGTAGGTGTCCGCCTCCAGCACCATCCGCGCCAAAGTGGACAGCGCGACCTCGGGCGCGGGCCGTCCCCAGAGCGCGGCTCCGGCGGCGACCGCCGCCCAGGTGATCTTCGGCGTCAGCTCCAGCCGCCGGTCGACGAGGAACCGGAACCGCCACTGTTCGCGGCCGAACACCAGATCCCGCAGGTAGTTGTGCGGCACGGCGGGCCACGTCCCGGAGAGATCAGCCTCGCCGAGCGGCTTCTTGAGCGCGGCGCGCACGTCCGCGCCGACCGCGCGCATCAGCGCCGACGATTCCGGCCGCGTAACGGTCCGGCCGCGCACCGGCTTGAATGTCGGCCGTTCCTCGGCGTTCGCCGGCCGGCTGCGCAGCAAAGCGTCCATCAGCTCGGGCCCGGCGACGCCGACGGTGTCCGGTTCCAGCCGAAAGAAGGATTTCCCCCGATAACGGTCGAACAGTTCTTGAATGCGCGGCGCGAATACCACTTGCCGCACTTTGTTCCGTTCAGCGGGAATGGTCACCGCACAACTCCTCGCGAGCGGCGGCACGGGCCGGTTCCGGGAAATTCCGGAACCGGCCGGTACCGTTTAATGGGACCGTCAGATCCAGCCGTACCAGGCGTAAGACTTCAGGCTCTTGCTCGGAAGGGCCTTGCGCACGAGACGAACAAGCTTCACGGAAATTCCTCCGTCTTCTCCGAAACTTCGACCGCACTCGCGGCCGTTGCCGACAGTACGGCGAATTCCCGGGAATACGCGGCAAGATAACCTGAACGGCCCACTCGGCTGGATGATTTCGGGAGTTCCCGGTCGGCGGTTCGGGAATTCCGGCCCGAATTCATTGGCGAATCCGAGGCGGCGTCGGTATCCTTCGCCGCTCGCTAAAGCACTGACCGGGCGAACTCGATGAGCACCCGCGCCGCGGGCCCCACCGGCCCGTCGGACCGCCAAGCCAGCGCCAGCTGCCCGCGCAACTGCGGCCGCAACCGCAGGACGTGCAGCTCCTCGGCGTAGTAGCGAGCCAGCGATTCCGGGACCAGCGCCACGCCGAGGCCGCGCATCGCGAGCTTGGCCAGCACGTTCGGGTCGCTCGCCTCGATCGTCACCCGCGAACGCAGCCCGGCCGCGGCGAACCCGCGATCCAGCACACCGCGCATGCCGGTGCCCTTGGGCAGGCAGATCAGCGACCGTTCGGCCAGTTCCGCCAAGGTGAGCGAGGCACGGTCAGCGAACTCGTCACGCAGCGCAGCGACCGCGACCAGCTCCTCGTCGAGCACGATCTGAGTGGTCAGCCCAGCGGGCACGCCGTCGGCCAGGCCGATCACCGCGACGTCCAGCCGCCCTTCCCGCAGCGCGTCGACCATCAGGTCGGAATTCGCTTCGCTGAGCGTGATTTCCACTCCCGGGTAGCGTTCCGCGAACCCGGCCAGGAACTCCGGCAGCGCCACCGGCCCGGCGGAGGTCACCATCCCCATCGCCACCTGGCCGCGCACCAACCCCTCGTGCTCGGCGACCGTCTCGCGCACCGCCGCGACCGCGGCGAGCGCCGCCCGGGCGTGCGGCAACGCGGCCTCGCCGACGCCGGTAAGCCGTACCGTGCGCCCGGACCGGTCGAACAACGGCTGCCCCAGCTCGCGTTCCAGCCGCCGGATCTGTGCACTGACCCCGGGCTGCGCGACGTGCATCCGGGCCGCCGCGCGCGTGAAGTTGGCTTCCTCCGCGACCGCGACGAAGTACTCCAGCTGATGCAGTTCCATAAACAGTAATTCTAGCTGCTGGAACTAGTATCTCTTGGACTTATCGTGGAAGAGCCAGCACGCTGAAGACATGCAGACGTTCACCGCAGACCAGACCGGCTACCGCGAAGAGATCGCCGGGTTCCAGACCGGTATCACCTCTACTCCGCACCTGGTCGTCGCCGCCACCAGCGCCGACGACGTCGCCGCGGCGGTCCGGCTCGCGGCCGAGCGCGACCTGCCGGTTTCCGTGCAGGCGACCGGCCACGGGCTGCGCGCGCCTGCCGAAGGCGTGCTGATCTCGACGCGCCGGATGACCGGCGTGACCATCGACCCCGACCGCGCCGTGGCACGCGTCGAAGCAGGAACCACCTGGGGCAGCGTCATCACCGCGGCCGCGGAACACGGACTCGCGCCGCTGAGCGGTTCGTCTCCGGGCGTCGGCGTGGTCGGCTACACCCTCGGCGGCGGTTTCGGCCTCCTCGGCCGGCACTTCGGCCTGGCGTCGGACCGCGTCCGCTCCGCCGAGATCGTCCGTCCCGACGGCACGCGCACGACCGGCCCGCTCGACGCCGGGATCGTGACCGCGCTGGAGTTCGAACTCGTGCCGGTGACCACGCTGTACGGCGGCGGACTGTACTTCGACACCGCCAAGATCCCAGACGTCCTGCGCACCTGGCGCGACTGGACCCGCGACCTGCCGGACACCGTCGGCACCTCGGTCGCGATGGTGCCGTACCCGGATCTGCCGATGGTCCCGGAACCGTTGCGGGGCAAGCACATCGCGCACATCCGCGTGGCCTGCCTCGGCACCGGCGGAGACCAGCTCGTCGCGGCCCTGCGCGCGCTCGGCCCGCTCCAGGAAACGCTGACCACGATGCCGTTCACCGACTCCGGCAAGATCGCCGCGGAACCGCCGAACCCGCACTCGTACCTCGGCGACAACCGCGTGCTGCCGGAGCTCCGGGACGACGTGCTGAGCACTGTGCTCGACCACGCCGGCCCGGACGCCCCGGTTCCGACCGTGCTGATCATCGACCTGCTCGGCGGCGCGTACCAGCACTCGTCCGCGCCGGATTTCACCGCCGATTCGCGCTACACCGTGCGCGCGCTGTCGATGGTCGAGCCGGACGCGGCGACCGTGCAGGCCGCGCACGCCAAGCTGTTCGCTCCGCTGGACCCGATGTCGACTGGACGGTTGCGGAGCTTCGTCTACGGACAGCCGCTGGGCTGAGTCAGCGCTCGAGAACGAAGACCGGGATCACGCGCTCGGTCTTCTTCTCGTACTCCGCGAAGCCCTCCGCGTGCTCGACCATCTTGGCGTAGAGCCGGTCGCGCTCGGCGCGGTCGGTGACGAGCTTCGCCTTCGCCGGGAACTTGTCGGTGCCGATCTCGACCGTGACGGCCGGGTTCGCGACGAGGTTGTGGTACCAGTCCGGGTTGGTGTCCGCGCCGCCCTTGGACGCGACGATCACGATCCGGTCGCCGTCAGTGGTGTACACCAGCGGGCTGACCCGCTGCTTGCCGCTCTTCGCGCCGGTGTGCGTGATCAGCACCATGTTCTTGCCCTCGAACATGCCGCCGACCTTGCCCGCGTTGGCGCGGAACTCGTCGATGATCTGCTGGTTCCAGTCCGACATCGGAAGACTCCCTGATTGATGATGTAACAACAAACCTAGGATCGCGCGAATCGGGCTGTCAACACACGCGCAGGTACTGTCGCCGCATGGCCACCGAATCCGGCCCGACCGTCGAGGACGGGGTCCGCGAACTGCTGCTTCTCATGCCCCGTCTCGTCGGGCGCGCGAAGCGGACGCCGCCGCCGCCGGAACTCGACGACGTCGCGCTCGCGCCGCGGCATTTGTCCCTGCTGGCCTATCTGTTGTTCGACGGCCCGATGACGGTCAACGAACTCGCCGCACGGCTCGAAATCGCGCCCACCACAGCGAGTCTGATGATCGGCGACCTGTCCCGGCAAGGCGTGCTGGAGCGCGCCGAGGACCCGGACGACCGGCGGCGCACCATCGTGAGCATCCACTCGGACAAGCGGCCCGCCGTCGACGCGTGGCTGGCTCGCGGGGCGAAGGCGTGGGAGGCGGCGTTGTCGCCGTTGAGCCCGGGGGAACGGGCGCTGGTGATCAGGACGTTGCGGGCGTATGAGGAGTATGGGTCGTGAGTGTTCCCGCCGGTTCTAACCGGCATCGCCACTCACGAGGCGACTAGCCACTGCGCCTGCGGTCCCGCGCATTTCCGCGGCCAGGCCGCGTCGTGCTGGTACCACCAGGCTTCGCAGGCCCGTCCGTCCGGCAGCGTGTACTGCGGCGGCCCCGGGACCCGGCGCAGTCCGGCCCGTTCCAGCGAACGGCCGCTCGCGACGTTGCCGACCTCCGCGCCCGCGCGCACCCGCGAAAGCCCTAGATGCTCGTGCGCCAGCACGAGACCGGCGGCGAACAGATCGCGGCCGAAGCCTTGTCCGCGGTACTCCGGCGCGAGATAGCCGCCGGTTTCCGGGCCGCCGTCCTCGCCCGCGTGCACGCTCACGAGACCGGCGCAGCGGCCCGCCACGAGATCGATCGCGACGACGTCCACCGAATGCGGGTCCGGCGTGGTCCAGTCCGGTCCGGTGCCGGGGACGACGCGCAGCGCCTCGCCGCGCATCGGTTCGGCGACCACGGACTCGGCCAGCCAGCCGAGCCAGCGTTGCGCCGCCGGATCACTGCCGCCCGCGACCGCCGCCGCGTACTCCCACGCGGTCGAGGTGCGGAAAAGGAACCGGCCGAGCGCGAAGGCATGTCCACGGCGGTCGCAGGTGCGCTTCGCCATCAGCCGTCCGCGGCGGGTCAGCCGGCTCACCAAAGGTGCATTGCTCACAAACGCCATCGCGCCGGAAATGCTACCCCGCGCCGGTTGCCCGCCCGTCTGTAGTCGGATTCACGACGGGCGGCACGGTATGGTGAGCGGGTGACGGCCGTACCGGAAGCAGCCGATGCCGACAGCGGGCGCGCGGCCCAGCCCCGGCACCTCATCGTGTCGGTCTACGGCGTGCATCACCAGGCGGGCGGCGAATGGCTTTCGGTCGCCTCGCTGATCGATCTGCTCGCCGCGGTCGGGGTCGACGAGCCCGCCGTGCGGTCGTCGATTTCCCGGCTCAAACGGCGCGGGGTGCTCGAAGCGGTGCGCCGCGACGGAGCCGCCGGGTACGAATTGTCCGGTACCGCACTGGATTTGCTGCGCGAAGGCGACGAGCGGATCTTCCGCCGGGACCGCGCGAAGCTCGCCGACGGCTGGCTGCTCGCGGTGTTCTCGGTGCCGGAAGCCGAACGGCACAAGCGGCATGTGCTGCGGACGCAGTTGTCGCGGCTCGGCTTCGGCACCGCGTCCTCGGGCGTCTGGATCGCGCCGGCACACCTGTACGAGGTCACTGTCGGCACGCTGGAGCGCCTCGGGCTCGCCGAGTACGCCGACCTGTTCCGCGCCGAACACCTCGCCTTCGGCGACCCGCGCGAGAAGGTGCGCGAGTGGTGGGACCTGGACCAGCTGGACGAGCTGTACACGGCGTTCCTCGAAGAACACGAACCAGCGCTGCGCCGGTGGCAGCGCCGCCGCACGACGCCCGGCGACGAAGCGTTCGCCGACTACCTGCGCGTGCTCACCGGCTGGCGGCGGATGCCGTATCTCGACCCGTGCCTGCCCGCCGAATTGCTGCCCGAGGGCTGGTCCGGCATCCGCGCCGCCGAGGTGTTCTTCACGCTGCACGACCGCCTCGAGGAGGCCGCGCGCACGCACCTGCGGCAGGTGCTCAGCGGTTGACCACCGCGTAGCCCTGCACTTCCACCAGCGCCTCGACGTCCCACAGCCGGTTCACGCCGATGCCCGCCATCGCCGGGTAATCCGCGCCCACCAGCCGCTTCCACACGCGGCCGATCTCGCGCGCGTGCGCCTTGTAGTCGTCCATGTCGACGATGTAGACGGTCAGGCTGCACAGGTCCGCGGGCTCTCCGCCGGCCGCGCGCAACGCGGTGAGCAGGTTGCCGAGCGCGCGCTCGAACTGCTCCACGACGCCGTCGCCGACGATCCGGTTGTCCGCGTCCAGCGCGGTCTGCCCGGCGAGGAACACGAGCCTGCCCTGCGCCGCCACCGCGTGCGAGAACCCCGACGGCTTGCCCAGTTCGGGGGGATTGATCCGCTCCATGCCGGGAGCGTAACCCATCTATCGTCTTCTTGACGACCGTATGGCAGACGACATACCCTGGCTTGCGTGCGGATTTCAGTAGTCGGCGGCGGGCCAGCGGGCCTCTACTTCGCCGTGCTCGCGAAACAACTCGGCCCGGACCACGAGATCACGGTCTGGGAGCGCAACGCGCCCGATGACACGTTCGGCTTCGGCGTCGTCTTCTCCGACGAGACGCTCGGCGGCATCGAGCACGCCGACCCGGCCGTGCACGAGGCGATGAGCCGGGAGTTCGCGCGCTGGGACGACATCGACGTGCACTACCGCGACACCGTGTCGACCTCGGGCGGGCACGGGTTCGCCGCGATGAGCCGCAAGCGGCTGCTCGCGATCCTGCAGCAGCGGTGTCGCGAAATGGGCATCGATGTCCGATTCCGCACTGTCGCGCCGGATCCCGCCGAACTGGCCGCTTCGTCGGACCTCGTGGTCGCGGCGGACGGCGTGAACTCCGCGGTGCGCACGGCGTTCGCCGATTCGTTCCGGCCGAGCGTCGAGACCCGGCAGTGCCGCTACATCTGGCTCGGCACCGACCTCGTGTTCGACGCGTTCAAGTTCTACGTGCTCGAAACCCCGCACGGCATCATGCAGGTCCACGGCTATCCGTACGGCCGCGACGGCAGCACGTTCATCCTGGAGATGCACGAGGACGTGTGGCAGCGGGCATTCGGGCCGATCGCCGCCACCGGACTCGGTCCGGGCGAAAGCGACGAGAAGTCGATCGAGCTGATCCGCGAACTGTGCGGCGACATTTTCGACGGACATCAGTTGCTGGCCAACAACTCCAAGTGGGCCACCTTCGGCACGGTTCGTTGCGATAACTGGGTCCACGACAATGTCGTGCTGCTCGGCGACGCGGCGCACACCGCGCATTTTTCGATCGGATCGGGCACGAAGCTCGCGATGGAGGACGCGCTCGCGCTCGCCGCGTGCCTGCACGAACAGCCGACTGTTCCGGAAGCCCTTGCCGCGTATGAAGAAGAGCGCCGTCCGGTCGTCGCTTCCACGCAGCGTGCGGCGCAGGCGAGCCTGGAGTGGTTCGAGAATCTGGCGCAGTACACGCATCAGGAACCGGAGCAGTTCGCGTTCAACCTGCTTACCCGCAGCCGTCGCGTCACCTACGACAACTTGAAGCTGCGGGACAAGGAATTCGCTGCCTCGCTGGATCAGTGGTTCGCCGATTCGCTCGGCACGTCCGTCGCGCCGCCGATGTTCCAGCCGGTGCGGATCGGTTCGCTGGAATTGCCGAACCGGATCGTCGTGTCGCCGATGGACATGTACTCCGCGGTCGACGGCGTGCCCGGCGAATTCCACTTGGTGCACCTGGGAAGCAAGGCACTCGGCGGAGCCGGGATGGTCATGACCGAGATGATCTGCGTGTCCGCCGAAGGCCGGATCACGCCGGGTTGCCCCGGGTTGTACAACTCCGAGCAGGAAGCCGCGTGGAAGCGGATCGTCGAGTTCGTGCACCGCGAAACCCCGGCGAAGATCGGGTTGCAGCTGGGGCATTCCGGCCGCAAGGGCTCCACGAAACTGATGTGGGAAGGCATCGACGACCCGCTGCCGGAGGGCAACTGGGAGGTCTGCGCGCCGTCCGCGCTGCCGTACTCGCCGAACAACCAGACGCCGCGCGAGCTGTCCGTCGCCGAACTGGGCGAGATCAAGGACCAGTTCGTGTCGGCCGCGGAAGCCGCCGCACGCGCCGGGTTCGATTTGCTGGAACTGCACTGCGCGCACGGCTATCTGCTGTCGTCCTTCCTGTCCCCGCTCACCAACCAGCGCACCGATTCCTACGGCGGCTCCCCGGAAAACCGGCTGCGCTTCCCGCTGGAAGTCTTCGACGCGGTCCGCGCCGTGTGGCCGGATGATCGTCCGCTGACCGTCCGGATCTCCGCCACCGACTGGTTCGAGGGCGGCAATGACGCCGACGAAGCCGTGGCCATCGCGCAAGCTTTTGCCGAGCATGGTGCGGCCGCGATCGACGTGTCGACCGGCCAGGTGGTCAGCGAGGAGAAGCCGAAGTTCGGCCGCAGCTACCAAACGCCGTACGCCGACCGGATCCGCAACGAAGTCGGCCGCCGCTACGGCACCGCGGTGATCGCTGTGGGCGCGATTTCCTCTTACGACGACGTGAACTCGCTCATCCTGGCGGGCCGCGCCGATCTGTGCGCACTCGGCCGCACCCACCTGTTCAATCCACAATGGACCCTGCACGCGGCCGCCGCGCAGGAGTATCCGGTGGCGTGGCCGAAACAGTGGGCAGCGGGCAAGCGCCCGCCGCAGACCGGCCGCACCGACGGTCCGGAACCACGCCTCGACCTGGTCCGCACCGGCGGCCACCAGACCGCCCATGCCCGCTGGCGACCGGAGGACGCCCGATGAACGCTTTCGCCTTCACTCCGGAACAGACCGCGTACGCCGCTTCCGTCCGGAAAATCGCCGCCGAGCAACTCGTCGAACTGGCCGCCGCCGGTGCCGAAGGCGCGGTAAACCGTCCGCTGCTCAAGGCGATGGGCTCACACGGTTTGCTCGCCCGGCTGTTCCCCGGAGTCGAAAGCGGACAGCCGACCCGGCAAGCCGCCGCCACCGATCTGTGCCTGCTGCGCGAAGCCCTCGCCACCCAAAGCACCGAAGCCGAAACCGCTTTGGCGTTGCAGGGCTTGGGCAGCTACCCGGTACTCCAGTCCGGTTTGGACGAACAGGTCCAGCGCTGGCTCCCCGCCGTCGCAGCCGGTGACGCCGTCGCCGCGTTCGCGCTGACCGAACCGGACGCGGGATCCGACGCCGCTGCATTGCAGCTCGCCGCCGAACCGGACGGGGACGGCTGGCGGCTCACCGGCACGAAAATGTGGATCTCGAACGCCCCGGAAGCCGACTTCTACACAGTCTTCGCCCGCACCACTCCCGACGCCGGATCCCGCGGCGTCAGCGCGTTCGTCGTCCCCGGCGATCGCGCTGGACTCAGCGGTGAGCACCTGGATTTGGTGAGCCCGCACCCCATCGGCACGGTGGTATTCGACGGCGTCCGAGTGAATCGCGACGAACTGCTCGGCGAGGAGAACCGCGGTTTCGCCGTAGCCATGCGGACGTTGGACTTGTTCCGTCCGAGCGTCGGCGCTTTCGCGGTCGGCATGGCACAAGCCGCCCTCGACGCGACCGTGGAGTACACGGCTTCGCGCGAAGCATTCGGCGGCCCGTTGGTGAAACAGCAGACCGTAGCGCACACGCTGGCCGAAATGGCGACGCGGACCGAAGCCGGCCGTCTGCTGGTGTACGCCGCGGCAGCCGCTTACGACGCGGGCGAGCAGAACCTTGCCGGTCGCGCGGCAATGGCGAAGTTGTTCGCGACCGAGGCCGCGCAATACGTCGTGGATCAAGCGGTGCAATTGCACGGCGCACGAGCATTGCGGCGGGGGCATTTGCTGGAGCATCTCTACCGAGAGGTCCGGGCGCCGCGCATTTACGAAGGCGCGTCCGAGATCCAGCGGACGATCATCGCGCGGTCGTTGCAGCGGCGCGGATGAGCCGTCGCGCCGCCTGCTGGTTTTCTGACCAGCAGGCGGCGCGGACACCACACTATTCAGCCAGGGCTAAACACTCGCGCGGCGTTTCGGCTTCCGGTCGAGCCACAGCTGCGCCGCGATCAGAGCGACGGTCCAGCTCACCCACGCCCCGAGCGCCGCGATCGACTGGCCCAGCGCGATCTCGCTGCCGCCGAACGTGGTGGCGAGCTGCGGTCCGAGGAAGATCGCCGCGATCGGGCCGATGAGCCGGTTGAGAATGATCGACATCGTCAACGCGAAACTGCGGACCATCCAGCGCCGGTGATCGCCGAACCGGCGTTCGCGAGCGGCGCGGTAACCCGCCCACGTCGTACCGAGCCACAAGACCGCGAGCAGCACGTCGCTGGCCCGGGTCACCGGCCCGAACGGGGTCGCCGCGCCGATCGTCAGCGCCAGCAGCCCGGACGGCAGCACCCCGGCGAACACGTACGCGCGGCCGGAATAGCGGTGCAGCACCGGGTGCTTGCGCCGGATCCACGGCCAGACCTGCAGCAACGCGGTCACCATCGCGATGGACCCGAACACCACGTGCCCCACCAGGAACAGGTAGTGCGCGGGGAAGGTCGACGGCACCCGCGAGAGCGCCGGGTCGAACGCCAGGTACGGCGGCAGCGCATACGCCAGGAACGCGACCGCCACCAGTCCCAGCGGCGCGATCCACGGCCGCCGCCACCAGTGCTTTCCCGGCTCGACCCGTATGGTTCGCTCCGCTGCGGGCTGCACCCGCGGTGGTCGAAGATCCGTCCCCGCCGTCATGTCGGCCTCTCTCCCGTGTTCGGTCTCGGCTGGCACTTCCGAACGTAGGACGGGGGCTTCCGGCGAACCATGGTGCCGACTGGCGTCCCGGCGGTGGGGGCAGCCTTACCCTCGGCCAGGTGACCCCGCGAGCCGTCCGTGAAGGCCTCCTTCGCCGGACCTGAGGGGAACCCTGAGGGAATCTGATTCCCTCAGGGTTCCCCTCACGTACCTTCACCGGGGTCATGCGGCCCGGGCAGCCCCGACTCAACCGCGCCCGCGACCTCGCGGCCCATTGCCGCAGAGGTCCAGACCAGGCATACTTCTCCTACTTTGTTGCCCGCCACAACAAAGCGCTCCCTCGCTCTAGGTTCCTCCCCGAAACCGAGGTGACCAAGCATGTCCAGTTTCCTGAGACGTCTCCCCACCGCCCTCGCCGCGGCCGCGCTGCTGGCGCTCGGCCTCCAAGCCGCGCCCGCCGTCCTGGCCCCGCCCACCGCGGCGGCCGCCGAAAGTTTCACCGACGATTTCAACGGCCCCGCCGGAGCCGCCGCCGACGCGTCGAAATGGACCTACGAAACCGGCGACAACAACGGCAACAACCACGAACGCCAGTGGTACACCGCGGGAGCCGCGAACGGCGCCCTCGACGGCCAGGGCCACCTGGTGATCACCGCGAAACGCGAGAACTCCGGCCACACCTGCTGGTACGGCACCTGCCAGTACACCTCCGCCCGGCTCAACACCGCCGGGAAATTC
Organism: Amycolatopsis sp. CFH S0740; assembly: GCF_004522315.1. Taxonomy (NCBI): domain Bacteria; kingdom Bacillati; phylum Actinomycetota; class Actinomycetes; order Pseudonocardiales; family Pseudonocardiaceae; genus Amycolatopsis; species Amycolatopsis sp. CFH S0740. The sequence continues at coordinate 171,165 of NZ_SDLS01000010.1, forward strand.
AGCCAGGCGTACGGGCACGTCGAAACCCGGATGAAGATCCCGCGCGGCCAGGGCATGTGGCCCGCGTTCTGGATGCTCGGCGGCGGAAACTGGCCTAACGACGGCGAAATCGACGTCATGGAGAACATCGGCAAGGAGCCGAACACCGTGCACGGCACCATCCACGGCCCCGGCTACTCCGGCGCCGGCGGCATCGGCGCGGCGTACAACGGCCCGGTCTTCGCCGACGCTTTCCACACCTACGCGGTCGACTGGTCGCCGAACAAGATCGTCTGGTCGGTCGACGGCAACGCCTACGAGACCCGCACCCCCGCCGATCTGAACGGCAACCGCTGGGTCTTCGACCACCCCTTCTACCTGATCCTGAACCTCGCGGTCGGCGGCGACTGGCCCGGCGATCCGGACGGGAGCACACAATTCCCGCAGCAGCTGGTCGTCGACTACGTGCACGTGACCACGAGCGGCACCGGCGGGTCGAGCGGCCGGATCATCGGCATCGGCGGCAAATGCGTCGACGTGCCCTGGGCCAATCCGGCGAACTTCACCCAGCTGCAGATCACCGACTGCAACGGCAACGCGGCGCAGGACTGGACGGTCGGCAGCGACGGGACCATTCGCGCACTCGGCAAGTGCATAGACGTGAAGTACTCCGGCACCGCCGACGGCACCCCGGTCCAGATGTACGACTGCAACGGCAGCAACGCACAGCAGTGGGTCGTGACCGCCGCGCACGACATCGTCAACCCGCACGCGAACAAATGCCTCGACGCCGCCGGGGTCAGTTCGGCCAACGGGACGAAACTGCAGCTGTGGACGTGCACCGGGAACGTCAACCAGAAATGGTCGGTGAACCAGTAGCCGTCCACTGTGGACACTGTGGACAGCGTCGGCCAAGAATGAGCGGTGGGCCGTAACCACCCCCCGGTGGCCACGGCCCGCCGCGGACACCGCGCGGGCCGGGCGGGAACCAAGATCTGCCGCCCGGCCACAGGCCGCCTTCCGCGCGTCGGCTGGGGGTCCCGGCGCCCGGGGCGGCACGCTCACGCGGCCTACTGCCGAAGGTAGCCAGACCGCGTGCGCCGTGGAGCCTCCGGAGGACAGGAGGGGCCGAACGGCCATGCTCGCTGCCTTCCCGGGCAAACCGGCCGGTTTCGGCCGAACCGCTCAGCGGGTCTCGGCCAGCTCCGCGTAGGCCTCGACCAGCTGCGCCTCGGCGTCGTCGAGGTAGACCGCGAGCATCTCCGCCGTACGGATCCCGTCGCCGGTCACGAGCACATCCAGGATTTCGTGGTTGCGCGGCAGATACCGCTCATGGAAGCGGCGCGGGTCGGCCATCACATGGAACACCAGCCGCAGCTCCGCGGCGAGCGCCTGCATCAGCTCGACAATGCGCTCGCTGCCGGTGAGCGCCGCCAGTTCCGCGTGGAAGCGGATGTTCGCGGTGCCCAGGTCCTGCCACTGCGCCTGCTTCGCCGCGCGATCGCCGTCCGCGACCGTGCTGGCGATCTTTTCGTACGCCGCCGGCTTCTCGGTCACGTCGCGGACCGCCGCACACTCGATGATCTTGCGGACGCGGTAGATGTCGCGCACGTCATCGACGCTCGGCACGCGCACGAACACGCCGCGGTTCAGCTCGTGCACCAGCAGCCGTTCGTGAGTCAGCAGCCGGAAAGCTTCACGGAGCGTGTTGCGGGATACCCCGAGCGCGCTGCCGATGTCCTGCTCCGAAAGCCGTACTCCGGGCAGGAAGTACCCCTCGGAAACGCGCGTGCGCAGCACGCCCGCGACGCGTTCCGCGGTGCTCGTCCGGCCAAGCAGGCCGCGATCCGCTTCCAGGCCCATCGGCTCTCCGTCGGTGACCACGTCGCCCAGCGTAGCCAGCGGACGATGAACAATAAAATGAGGGACTTGTGGGATTGTTGAACGATCCGTACGGTAGTGGCCATGTGACTCGTGCCACCATGAGTTCGTCCCCCTGTGAGGTGCCCTATGAACGTCAACGTCGCCGACGGCACCGCGAACGCGGCCCGCCCGTTCGGCTGGTATCGCTCGCTCGGCCACAAGGGCCGCCGCGCCTTCCTCGGCGCGTTCGGCGGCTACGGCCTCGATTCGTTCGACTACCAGACCCTGCCCTTCGGCCTGGCCGCGATCACCGCCTACTTCGGCATCACGTCCGGAGAAGCGGGCCTGCTCAGCACCGTCACGCTGGTCGTGTCCGCGATCGGCGGCGTCGGAGCCGGCGTGCTCGCCGACCGCATCGGCCGCGTCCGCACGCTGCAGCTCACCATCGCGATGTACACGATCTTCACGGTGCTCTGCGGTTTCGCGCCGAACTTCGAAACGCTGCTGATCTTCCGCGGCCTGCAGGGCCTCGGGTTCGGCGGCGAATGGGCGGTCGGCGCCGCGCTGGTCGCCGAGTACTGCTCGGCCAAGTACCGCGGCCGCACGGTGGCGTTCGTGCAGAGCGCGTGGGCGGTCGGCTGGGGCCTGCTGGTGATCGTCTACACGGTGCTGTTCAGCGTGCTCGACCAGGACATCGCCTGGCGCGTGCTGTTCTGGGTCGGCGTCATTCCGGCGCTGCTCGTGCTGTGGGTGCGGCGCAGCGTCGAAGACGCGCCAGAGGCCGCCGAACGGCGGGTTTCCGCGAAAGTCAAAGGCTCGCTCGCCGGGATTTTCCGGCCGAATCTCTTGCGCACCACGGTGTTCGCCGCGCTCCTCGCGACCGGCGTCCAGGGCGGCTACTACACGCTGTTCACCTGGATGCCGAAGTACCTGCAGAGCAGCCGCGGCCTGTCCGTGGTGAACACCGGCGGCTACTTCGCGCTGCTGATCCCGGGCGCGTTCATCGGTTACGTCTGCGGCGGCTATCTCACCGACCTGCTCGGCCGGAAGAAGACGTTCCTGCTGTTCTCCGTCGTGTCCGCGCTGCTGATCGTGCTGTTCGTGCAGCTGCCCTACGGCGCGAACGGCCTGATGCTGCTGATCAGTTTCCCGCTCGGCTTCTCGACTTCGGCGATCTTCAGCGGCTTCGGCGCGTACCTCGCCGAGCTGTACCCGACCGCCCTGCGCGCCACCGGACAGGGCTTCACCTACAACTTCGGCCGCGCGGTCGGTGCCGCTTTCCCCGCCGTGGTGGGCTTTTTGGGTGCGGGCGGCGCGATCGTGCTCGGCGCGGTCGGCTACGCGATCGCCGCGGTAGCGCTGCTCGGGCTGCCGGAAACGCGAGGCAAGGAACTGGTGGAGGTATGACGACTTCCTACGATCCTTCGACGCTCACCCCGGCCGAGGCCCGCGCGCTCTTCCGCGCCGGCACCGAACGCCCGACCACCGGCTGGGCCGACGGTTACGCCCAGACCAACCTGATCGCCGTCCCCGCGGACTGGGCCGACGACGTCCGCGAGTTCTGCGCCCGCAACCCGCGGCCGTGCCCGGTGCTCGACGTCAGCGAACCGGGCGACCCGACGACGCGGCTCGCGCCCGGCGCGGACCTGCGCACCGACCTGCCGCGCTACCGGGTGTGGCACAACGGCGCGCTGACCAGCGAAATCGCCGACGCCACCGGGGTATGGCGCAGCGACATGGTCGCGTTCTCCATCGGCTGCAGCTTCAGCTTCGAGACGCTGCTGCGTGCCGCGGGCATCCCGCTGCGGCACGTGGAGCAGGGCCGCAACGTCTCGATGTACGTGACGAACCGGCAGTGCGAACCGGCTGGCCGATTGAGCGGTCCGATGGTGGTGTCGATGCGGTACATCCCGGAAACCCTGGTCGAGGACGCGGTGCGGATCACCGCCGCGATGCCCGCGGTGCACGGCGCTCCGGTGCACGTCGGCGACCCGGCCGAACTGGGCATCGCCGACCTCGCCCGGCCGGATTTCGGCGATCCGGTCGACGCAGAGCCCGGGGACGTGCCGGTGTTCTGGGCCTGCGGCGTCACCCCGCAGGCGGCGCTGATGGCGTCCCGGCCGCCGTTCGCCGTCACGCACGCCCCCGGGTACATGTTCTTGACTGACCAACCCGATCGCGACTACCAGGTGGGATGACATGGACCTCAACAGCGACCTCGGCGAAGGCTTCGGCGCCTGGACCATGGGCGACGACGAAGCCATGCTCGACATCGTGACCAGCGCGAACATCGCGTGCGGCTTCCACGCGGGCGACGCGCGCGTGATGCGCCGCGTGTGCGAACGCGCGGCCGAACGCGGCGTCACCATCGGCGCGCACGTCGGCTACCGCGACTTGGCAGGCTTCGGCCGTCGCGCGCTCGACATCGCGCCGGAAGACCTCGCGGACGAAGTGCTGTACCAAATCGGCGCTCTCGACGCCTTCGCGCGCGCGGCGCACAGCTGCGTGCGTTACGTGAAGGCGCACGGCGCGCTGTACAACACCGCAGCTGTTGATCCGGAACAGGCGGCTGCGCTTGTCGAAGGCGTACGGCGCTATCACACCGATCTGGCACTGCTGTGTCCTCCGGACTCCGAAATGCTGCGCGCGGCTCAAGCGGCGGGCGTGCCTGCGTACGCAGAAGCGTTCGCCGACCGCGCGTACACGCCTGAAGGACGACTGGTGTCGCGCAAACTGCCGGGGGCGGTACTGCACGACGCCGACGAAGTCGCCGCGCGTGCGCTCACCATGGCGACCACCGGCGAGGTGGTCGACGCCGACGGCGGCAAGCTCACGCTACGGGCGGATTCCCTGTGCGTACACGGAGATACGCCCGGCGCGGTCGAGCTGGCCCGGCGGATTCGCGAGCTGCTCACCGAATCCGGCGTGGTGCTGAGGTCGTTCGTGTGAGCCAGACGAGCACTGTTTTGCGCTACGGCCGTTCCGCGTTGCTGGTGGAGGTCGACGACGTACTCGGTTTCCAGGCGGCCTGCGAAGCCGCCCAGCCCGAGGGCGTCGTTGAGCTCGTGCCCGCCGCACGCACTCTGCTGGTCCGGTTCGATCGGGCCCGCACCGATTCGGCCACGCTCGCTCGTTCGCTTGCTTCACTGTCCACAATGGATGTTTCCGAACGCTCAGCGGACACCGTCACCTTGCCGGTGCGTTACGACGGGGCTGACCTGGCGGACGTCGCCGAGGCCGCCGGATTGTCGGTTTCCGAGGTCGTGCAACGGCATTCGGCAGCCACCTACGTCGCGGCGTTCTGCGGTTTCGCGCCCGGTTTCGCCTACCTGACCGGCCTCGACCCGGTGTTGCACCTGCCGCGCCGCAGCACGCCGCGCACGCGCGTGCCCGCGGGTGCGGTCGCGATCGCCGGCGAGTACAGCGCGGTCTACCCGCATCCGTCACCCGGCGGCTGGAACCTGCTCGGCCACAGCGACGCGCAGGTCTGGGACGTCGGCCGCGAGCAGCCGAACCTGCTGGTCCCGGGCACCCGGGTGCGGTTCGAGGCGATCCGGTGACCGGGAAGATCGAGATCCTCGCGCCCGGTCCGTTCGCGACCGTGCAAGACCTCGGCCGCCCGGGATACGCGGCAGTCGGCGTCGGCCGGTCCGGCGCGGCCGACCGGGGTTCGTTGAAACTGGCGAACCGGCTCGTCGGCAATCCGGAAACGCACGCGGCGCTCGAGGTCACCCTCGGCGGCCTGCGGCTGCGGGTTTCGGAGCACACCGTCGTCGCGGTCACCGGCGCGCAGCTGCCGATCCGCGCTGGCGGACGGGCCGCGGCCGTCGGTGCGCCGATCGTCCTGCGCCCTGGCGAAGAACTCGAACTCGGCGTCGCGTCGCTCGGCCTGCGCAGCTACCTCGCGGTGCGCGGCGGCCTGGACGTACCGCCGGTGCTCGGCGCGCGAGCCACCGACACGCTGGGCAAACTCGGCCCGCCCGTCCTCGCGGCGGGAATGACGCTGCCGATCGGTTCGGTGATCGAGCGCGACCCTTGTGTCGATCTCGCCCCGCTGCGCCAGCTCGCGGAAGAACCGGTGCTGCGCCTGGAACCCGGCCCGCGGCTGGACTGGTTCACCCCGTCCGCACTGTCCACTTTGCTCACTGCCGCCTACACCGTGACCAGCGACCTCGACCGCGTCGGCGTCCGGCTGGACGGCCCCGCGCTGACCCGCGCCCGCGTCGGCGAACTGGCCCCGGAAGCCGCCGTGCCCGGGGCGCTCCAGGTGCCGCCTTCCGGAGTGCCGATCCTGTTCCTGGCCGACCATCCGGTGACCGGCGGCTATCCCGTCGCCGCCGTCGTGGACGAGGACGATCTGGATCTCGCCGCCCAGCTCCGGCCCGGGCAGCGGGTCCGGTTCACTTCCCCGACACCCGCAACGTCAGGTTGAGCCGCCCGGTCAAGCCAAGATCCGGATCCGCCGTGCCGGGGAGGGTTTTCGGCACCCCGTGAAACGCCAGCCGCGCCGGGCCGCCGAACACGAACAGGTCGCCCGAATGCAGCTCGACATCGGTGTACGGCCGGTTGCGATGCTCGGTGTTGCCGAAGCGGAACACGCACGTGTCGCCGAGGCTCAGCGAGACCACCGGGTCCGTCGAGAGCTCGTCTTTGTCCTGGTGCATGCCCATTTTCGCGGTGGCGTCGTAGTAGTTCACGAGTGCCACGTCGGGCTGGTAGTCGTCGGCGGGCCGGTCGTAGGCGTCGGCGAGCGCGCGGCGGCCGAGCTCGGCCAGCCAGTCCGGGAACGGCTCCACCGGCGAACCGTCCTCGCGCAGCCGCTCGTAGCGGTACGGCCGCCACTGCCAGCCCAAGCAGACCGTGCGCACCGACATCACTCCGCCGCCGGGAAGCCGGGTCGCCCGGTAACCGCGCCAGCCGCGACAGGCCGTGACGAGGTCGCGTTGTTCTTGCTCGGTGAGCCAATCCGGGACGTGCACCGCGCCCGGGGAGATTTCCCGGCGCGGACGCGGCAGCAGCTCCATCACGCCGCCCCGGGGCCGGCGGCCGCAGGAGTCACCCGGACGGGCGCTCCTGCGGCGGATTCCCCTCGCCACTTGCCGCCAAGCTTCGGAGAATTCCACACCGCCGAGGGTCCCGCCAGGTCTCGATCAGCTACAACTCGGACTCGCCACCCAGGGTGTATGCCGGTCACCATTCGTCACCCGAACTCGACGACAGTCACCCCGGCCCGGGCAGGCACCGGGTCACTCATCGCAGCGAGCGCCGCTGGCACCCCGTCCAGCCCGATCCGCGTGCCGATCAACCCGGCCAGATCGATGCCGGACCGCTCCACCACGCCCAGCAGCTCGGGATACTCATACGCCTGCAGCCCATGAACCCCGACGATTTCCAACTCGCCGCCGACCACCCGATGCATCGGAATCGGCGGCACCCCCTGGCTGGGTGGCATCAGCCCGGCCTGCACGTGGCGGCCGCGCTTGCGCAAGCTGCCCACCGAAGCCGCACAGGTGGCCGGTGAACCGAGACAGTCCAGCGACACGTGCGTACCGCCGTCAGTGCGCTCACGGACGTACGCGGCCAGCGCTTCGGGCCCGTCGAACGCGCTGGCGTCGACGCTCAACACTGCGCCAGCACGCTCCGCCGCGGCACGCGCCTTCGGCGAGACGTCAACCGCAACCACCTTCGCGCCCGCAGCAGTCGCCAGGAGGACCGCGGAGATGCCTACGCCGCCACAGCCGTACACAGAGACCCACTGCCCCGCGCGTACGCCGCCCTGGCGCAACACTGCGCGAAAGGCCGTCCCGAAGCGGCAACCGAGCGCAGCAGCTTCCGCCGACGACATCGAGTCCGGCAACGCGACCAGGTTCGTCTGCGCGTGCTCGATGGCGACCTTCTCGGCGAAGGAACCCCAGTGGGTCGCACCGGGCTGGAACTCGTCGTCGCAGATCTGCTGGTCGCCCTTGGCGCACTGGGCACAGACGCCGCACGCGCACACGAACGGGACAGTGACCCGGTCGCCCTTCGTCCAGCCAACGACACCCGCACCGACCTCGACGATCCGCCCCGCGAGCTCGTGCCCGGCGACGTGCGGCAGCCGGACCGCCTCGTCGTGCCCCTGCCAGGTATGCCAATCGCTGCGGCACACCCCGGTCGCTTCGACCGCGATGACGACCCCGCCGTCCGAGGCCACCGGATCCGGTACCTCCCGCACTTCGGGAAGCACGCCGAACTCTTCGATCACGACCGCACGCATGGGGCCGATAGTAGAAGCCGCCTCGCGGACGGCTGGCTTCGCCGCCGCTTCCGACGTACCGCCACGTCCCGTCGGCCTTCCGGGAAAACCGCATCGGGTTTATCCATGCGCGGATCTTGCGAACGCGGCGGACGACGGTGCGTAAGCGTCGGGATACGCCTGCGCACTGCGCCGTCCGCCGCGGCCGGGCGCGCTCAGGAGAGCGGCTGGCCCGGCTGGTGGAACTGGCCGCGCGGACGCGGCGGGCCGAGCAGCCTGCGCAACGACCCGTCCGGGACGCCGAGGATCTGCTCGAGATTTCGCAATGCCCGCAACGATTCCGGGCGTTCCGGACGGCAGCGGCCGGATTGCCAGTGGCTCAATGTCGCGAGACTGACCGTGGTTCCCCTTCCCCGCAGCCGATATCTGATGCGTTCGAGGCCGAGCCCGCGGGCCCGGATGGCCGCGCGCAGCGCTTCGGCGAACGGGCCGGTTTCGAGCAATTGCCCGAGATCCCGTCCCGCAATACTCCCCCGGTCGATCGTCGGTGTTCGCTGACCGGTCATCGCACACGCTCCGAACCACGTCGCTGGGAAACCTCGGAGCGTAGGCCGGACACCGCATGATCGGAAGGGCTTTCACCCTTGTGCGGAGAGTGCCCGGGCAATCGCGGCGAACGGTTCGGCGTAGCCGGAATTGACCGTGACACAGGAAATCCCCCACCGCTCGCGCCAGCGGAGAAGCATTTCCCCGGCGGCGTCAGGGTTTTCCGGCACCACGGTGACCGCTTTCTCCTCGACCAGCTGCGGCACGTCGACCCCGGTGTAGCGGGCGAGCTGCGGGGACGACTTGTCCCCGATCGCGGTGAGGTTCACCGCCAATTCGACGTCCCGGCTTCCCGCGAACGAGCGAAAAGTGTCCACAATGGAGTCAGCTTGGTCCTCGGTCGTGCGCGGCCCCCAGGAAAACGTCACGACGTCGGCGGTGCGCGCGGCGAGCGCGAGCATTTTGGGCCCGGACCCCGCGAGCAATAACCGCGGCCGCTCGGGGCGCTCCGAAAGCACCTCGATGGTTTCCGCCAACCGGGCGACGCGTTCACCCGGCGAAAGAAACTCGCGGCCCAGCGTCGCGGCGTGCTTGCCCGCCCCGGGATGCCCGACGCCCAGCCCCAGCAGGAAGCGGCCGCCAGTCGCCTGATGCAGTGAATCGGCCTGCCACGCGAGGTTCCGGGCGTCGCGGAACGGATCGGCCAGCACGAAGGTGCCGACGGTGAGCGTGCTCGTGACCGCGGCGGCGGCCGGAACGAGCGTCAACGGGTCGAGCCCGCCGACCGGGTCGGTCGCGAACATCGTGTCGAGCCCGAGCTCCTCGATCCGGCGAGCCTGCGCGGTCCAGGACTCCAGATCCGGGGCGAACCCGGCGACGATGCCGAAACGGAACGGCTTGGTAGTGGTCATGCGACCCATCGTCGGCGGGTTAGCTGCCGGACACATCCGCCCAGCAGCGACACTCGCGCGTACGCCCCTCAGCGCAGGGTGACCGACAACGCCTGCGCGATCTCCTTGCCGATAGCGTGCGTAGCGGCGTCCGGCGGCTGGCCGACCTTCACCACCATCGGCCCGCCGAACGGCTGCCGCTCGACGACCTCGATCCGTTCGCCGAGCCCGATCGCGTGCTCGGTGAGGTAGCGAAGCAGGTCCGGATCGGTGTCCCACACGCGGACGATCTCGCCGACCGCACCGGGCGGCAGGTCGTCCAGGATGCGCATCGGAAGCTCCTCGACGCTGCCGTCCGGAGCCGGGATCGGATCCCCGTGCGGATCGCGAACGGGGTTGCCGAGCTTGGCCGCGATCCGGTCGACAAGCCGATCGGAAACGGCGTGCTCCAGCGCGTCGGCCTCGGCGTGGACCTCGTCCCAGGTGTAGCCGAGTTCGGAGACCAGGTACGTCTCGATCAGCCGGTGCCTGCGCAGCACCGACCGGGCGAGCTGCCGCCCCTCGGAGGTCAGCTCGATGCCGCGGTAGGGCACGTGCGCGACCAGGCCGAGCTGGGAAAGCTTGGTGACCATCCCCGACGCCGACGACGGACTCACCTCAAGCCGCCCGGCCAGCGACGCGTTGGTGACCGCCTCGCCCCGTTCGACCAGCCCGTAGATCACGCGCACGTAGTCCTCGACCGACGACGACCTCCGGACGGAACCATCTCCCATGCCGCATACGATACGGGGCCAAGCCTGCCGGGGTCGCCCGGTCAGGGGCGGTGGGGGTCGGCCGGGGGTTGTTGTCGCGGGACTGCGGTCGGTGGGAGCGTTGGTCGGCTCCCTGGTGCTCGGTCAGGTCCTAGGCGGCTGTCCGGATGCCGCTCTTCATTCTTCCCAGCTGGCAGGTCGGCGTGCGCGTTCCGCGGCGGAGGCACCCGGCCATCCGCCGCCGGTGTCCCTGCCGTTCGCGATCGCGCTGTTCTCCGCAGCCGCCCGGTGACAGCTGTCGCGTGCTTATCGACGCGACGCCCCGACTGTCAGATCACGGCCGCCAGCGGTAGCGGATCCAGCCCGGCACCGGTTCCGCGCCGAGTTGCGCGTAGAACGCCTCCGCCTTGGCGTTGCCAGCCTGCATGTCCCACTCGACGCGCCCCGTCGTGCGGGCGCGCAGTGCGTCGAGCAGTTCCCTGCCCAGCCCGTGCCTGCGGTGCTCCGGGCGGATGAACAGGTCATCGAGCCAAATACCGGGGCGTCCCTCCCACGTGGAGAAATTCCAGCTGCAGAAGGCGAACCCGGCAACGACGTCCGGACGTCCCGGCGGCGTGCACATCAGCACCCACGCCTTCGGTTCCGGACCGAACAGGTGGCTGCTCATCTCGGCGCGGTCGAGTTTGAGGTCGTGCTTGTCCTCGTAGACCGCGTGTTCCTCGATGAGGCTGCAGATCTCCTCGACATCCTCGAAGACGGCGTCGCGAACGGGCATCGGGCACCCCTTTTTTGTCGGTGGTGGCGGCTACGGTGCAGGTATCAGAGCAGGGCAATGGAAATCCGGCGCGGCGGAGCCGGTGTGGAGCGGTACGAGAGGGAAGGAGTTGGTGACGGTTGATCGGTGAATCGACAAGTGAATAGGCGCAGGATTCGGCCGGGGAGCCGTCGAGCAGTGGTGACCGCCCACCCCAACTGGCAGGCAACCCAGCCCACCAGCCGACCGCACGACGGGCCTCCCCATCACGAGGCCTCGTACCGGAGTTCTCCGCCCACCGCGGTGCCGAGCACGCGGGCGTCCTCCACAGTGGACAGTGGGTCCGCGGACAGCACCACGAAGTCCGCGAGCTTGCCCGGCTCCAGGGTGCCCAGGTAGCTCTCCGCGAAGGTCGCGTAGGCGGAGCCGTAGGTGTAAGCGCGCAGGGCCTCCGCCGGGGTCAGCGCTTCCTCTACCGCGAACGGTTCGCCGGTGGACGTGCGGCGGTGGACCATGTCGGCGAGGCCGAGCAGTGGGGCGCCGTCGACGACGGGGCGGTCTGAGCTGGCTGGCAGGACGCAGCCGGCGTCGAGGACGCTGCGGAGGCGGTAGCACCACGGCACCCGCGCTTCGCCGAGGGCTGCGCGCATGCCGTCGCCCAGTTCGTTCACGAAGCGGCCTTGCGGGGACGCGATCAGGCCCAGCGCGGCCAGGCGGGTCAGTTCCGCGGGCGGGAGCACGGCGCAGTGTTCGATGCGGTGCCGGTGGTCCGGGCGCGGGTTGGCGGCCAGGGCGGCTTCGTAGGCGTCCAGGACGACCGTGATGGCTCGGTCGCCGATGGCGTGGGTCGCGATTTGCCAGCCGGCGTCGTGGGCTCGGCGGATGGTGGCTGTCAGCTCGTCCTCGGGCACCTGGAAGTAGCCGCGGTTGTCCGGTTCGCCGTCGAACGGTTCGTGCATCGCGCAGGTGCGGCCGACTAGCGAACCGTCGGCGAAGAGTTTCATCGGGCCGATCCGCAGCCACTCGTCGCCTAGGCCGGTGCGCAGGCCTAGGTCCAGGCCGAAGCCGGCGCCGTCGGGCAGGTCGTGCAGGACGCTCGCGGCGACCATCACCGTGCTGCGGACTCGCAGGACGCCGCGTTCGCGCGCGAGCTGGTACGCGGCCAGCTCCGCGGGCGTCTCGCCGACCAGGCCGCCGCCGATGCCGGCTTCCTGGACGCTCGTGATGCCCTCGGACAGGTACTGCCGGCTCGCCCGGTCGAGGCCTCGGACTACCGATTCGAGCGGCGTCGGGTACGTCAGCGGGCGCAACAGCAACTGCGCCTGCTCGCGCAGCAAACCGGTCGGCGAGCCGTCGGCCGACTGGACTACGTCGCCGCCGACGGGGACGTTCGCGAGGTCCAGCTGGTCCAGCACCGCGGAGTTGACCAGCGTCATGTGGCCGGACGTGTGCTTGAGCCGCACGAGCATGCCGGGGGCGGCGCGGTCGAGGCCGTGCCGGTCGGGGTGCTCGCCGCCGGCGAGTTTGTTCTGGTCGTAGCCGCTGCCGACGACCCAGCTCCCGGCGGGCAGCTCGGCCGCGCGCCGCGCCACCGCGTCGTACACCTCGTCGACGCTGCGGCAGTCGCTGAGCGGCACGTCGTCCAGGCCCATGCCGAACCAGGCCATGTGGTTGTGCGCGTCGTGGAACCCGGGTGCGACGAAACCCCCGCCGAGGTCCACCCGGCGGCGGGCGGACAGTTCGCGCGCGTCGTCGCCCAGCGCCACGATCCGGCCGTGCAGCACCGCCAGCGCGGTGTCGCCGGTGACCAGCCTGGCGTTCTCGTACACCGCGTCAACCTGCATGCCCTGGACACTATCGATCGATCGATCGAACGTCTAGGCTCCCCTCCATGAGCACCGTTGACCTGGCCCTCGAGGGCGGCATCGCGCAGATCCGGCTGAACCGGCCCGAGCGGCTCAACGCCGTCGCGCCCGTGCTGGTGGACGACTTCCTCACCGCGCTGGAGGAGGTCGCGCACAGCGAAGCCCGCGTCGTCCTCCTCACCGGCAACGGCCGCGCCTTCTGCGCCGGGCACGACCTGAAGGAACCCACCCCGGAGGGTGACTCCCGGGCGAGGCTGGAGCGGCTCCAGGACGTCACGCGCCGGCTGCGCGCGCTGCGGCAGCCGGTGATCGCCGCCGTGCACGGGTACGCGATCGGCGCGGGCGCGGAGTTCGCGCTGGGCTGCGACCTGATCCTGGCCGCCGAGGACGCGGTGTTCGCGTTCCCCGAGGTGTCGCTGGGGCTGAGCGTCACCGGTGCCGCGTCGAGGCTGCTCCCGCTGCTGGTCGGGCCGATCAAGGCGAAGGAACTGCTGCTGCTCGGCGACCGGTTCGACGGCCGGCGCGCGCACGATCTCGGCCTCGTCAACGCCGCCGTGCCAGCGGACGAGCTGATGCCCCTCGCGCTCGGCTGGGCGGAGAAGATCGCCCATCACCCGCCGGAGGCCGCCACGATGGCGAAGCGTGCGCTGGACGCCGGGATCGACCACGCCTTCGACTCGGCGCTCGAACTCGAGGTCACCCACGCCCTGATCACCGAGCACTCGGCCGCCGTCCGCGAGTCGACCGAAGCGTTCCGGAGCCGGGCGTGACGCCGCTGCAGAACGTCGACACGCTGGTCGCCCTGGTCACGCGCGCCGCGCAGCTCTGGCCGGAGCGCACCGCGTGGATCTTCGACAGCACCGGCACCAGGTTCACCTTCGCCGAGGTCGACGACCGCAGCGGACGCCTGGCTAAAGCGCTCCAGGAACAAGGCGTCCAGGCAGGCGATCGCGTCGCGGTGATGCTCCGCAACGAGCCGGAATTCCCGCTCATGTGGCTCGCGCTCGCCAAACTCGGCGCCGTTCTGGTTCCGGTGAACATCAACTACCGCGAATTCGACGGCGCGCACGTCCTGCGCCACTCCGGCGCGCGCTTGGCGGTAGCCGCCGAAGAGTTCGTGGAACTGCTGGAGAAAATCGCGCCGGAAACAGCCGTGGAACGCGTCCTCGCACCGGACGCGCTCAAGTCGGAAACACGCTGTGAACCTGAATTGGTGGTGGCCGAACAGCCGGTCAACATCCAGTACACCTCCGGCACCACCGGCGCGCCGAAGGGCTGCGTGCTGCCGCACCGGTACTGGACCACGCTCGCGATCGGACTCGCCACCGACTTCCCCGCCGTCGGCGAAGACGACATTCTGCTTACCGCACAACCGTTCCACTACATTGATCCACAGTGGAATGTCGCGCTCGCGCTGGCCGCCGGAGCGACGCTCGTCGTACTGGACCGCTTCCACCCCTCCACGTTCTGGGCGAAGGTCCGCGAGTACGAGGTCACCTGGTTCTACTGCCTCGGCCTGATGCCGACGCTGCTGCTGCGCCAGCCGCCGCATCCGGACGACCGGAACCACCGCGTCCGCGCGATCAGCGCGTCGGCGATCCCGCCGGACCTGCACGCTCAGCTGGAAGAACGCTGGGGCGTGCCGTGGTACGAGGCGTTCGGGATGACCGAGACCGGCGGGGACATCCGGGTTTCCGAGTCCGACCACGACGCCGCGGTGGGCACCGGCTGCATCGGACGGCCGACCCGCGACCGCGAAGCGATGATCGCCGGCGAGGGCGGGAAACCGTTGCCTCGTGGGGAAACCGGCGAGCTGCTGATCCGCGGCATCGGGCTGATGCACGGCTACCACGAGGATCCCGAAGCGACCGCGCGCGCGTTCGCCGGCGGCTGGTTCCACACCGGCGACCTCGCCCGGATGGACGACGAAGGCCGCGTCTACTACCTCGGCCGCACCAAGGACATGATCCGGCGCAGCGGCGAGAACATCTCCGCCGACGAGGTCGAGCGCGCGCTGCTGCAACATCCGAAGGTGCAGCTCGCGGCCGTCCTCGCGGTGCCGGACGAACTGCGCGGCGAGGAAGTGAAGGCGTACGTCGTGTGCGGCGAGAACCGGCCGTCGCCCGAGGAGCTGGCGGAGTTCTGCGCGCAGCAACTGGCGTACTTCAAGGTGCCGCGCTTCTGGGCCTTCGCGGACGACCTGCCGCGCACGCCGTCCGAACGCGTCGCGAAGGGCGAACTGCGGAAGGTCGCCGACCTGCGCGCCGGTTCCTGGGACCGCAGCACCGGGGAGTGGCGATGAGCAGCGCCGAACGCGTCCGGGCGGCCGCCGTGAAACTGTTCGCCACCAAGGGTTTCCACGGCACAGGCATTCGGGATCTGGCCCTGGAAGCCGAACTTTCTTCGGCGACGCTCTACCACTACATGGGTACCAAGGAAGATCTTCTTGTCGAGATCATGACGACCTCGCTGCACCGCCTGATCGACGCGGTCGCGAAGGCCACCGCGGGCAGCGACGATCCGGTGGCCCGGATGCGCACGCTGGTCGCGCTGCACGTCCTCGCGCACGCCGCCCAGCCGGGCGAAACCCGGGTGGTGGACAACGAAGTCGACGCGCTTTCGGCTCCGGCGCGTGCCCAGGTCGTCGCGCTGCGGGACGCATACGAGCAGTTCTGGGCGAAGGCGATCGAAGACGGCGCCGCGGCGAACGTGTTCCACACCGCACAACCGGCCGTGACGCGGCTCGCATTGCTGGAAATGTGCAGCGGCGTGGCCCGGTGGTATTCCCCGAAGGGCCCGCTCAAGCTCGAAGACCTGGCCACGCACTACGCGGAGCTGGCATTGCGGGCCCTCGGACATCCGGTCGCGGTGCGTGCGCACGACCTCCGGCAATGCCTCGAAGTGGTCGCCCAGGTGTGGGACTTGCCTGTCCAAGAGGGCTTTTAGCGCCGTACGCCTTGCTCAGACGGCGAACGTGGGGGACGCTCGAAGGGTGACTGAGCAAACGATCCAACTCGAACTGGACGACTCGGGTCTCTCTCCTGGCCTGCCCGCGCCTTCAAACCCGCGCGATCAGGTCCAGGACGTGCCGTATCGACCAGTCGAGTTTCGTGACGACGACCTGCCCAGCGCGCTCGAGCGCTGCGCAGTCTGGCTGCGCCAAGCGCAGGAGTGGCTGGGAGAACCGCTCGACGTCCTCGCGATCCACCTAGACTACGACGAGCGACAGGGTTCGCCCTACTACGACGTGAAATTGCTGTGCAACGAGGAGGACCTAGCCGGGGTCCCGATCGCGATGCGCGACAAGAACAAGTCTTAGCACTCGTCATCTCCGCCGCGAAGGCCCTCTCGGACTCCGAGGGGGCCTTCGCCGCGTTCGGGATAGGGGCATGACAAACCTCGGCGCGCCCGGGCAAGATCGGAGGCGGACGAGGGAGGGTATGCCGGTGACCGAAATCGTGGTGCGCTGGTCCGAACCGCTGCCCGCGGAGGACCGCTACCTGAAGCTGCTGGACGACCTGGAGAGAGGCCGCTACGACGCGTACCGGCTCGAAATCGACCAGCGCCGCTTCCTGACCGGCCGGGTGCTCGCGAAGACCCTCGTCGCGGAACGGCTCGGCGGCGGGGCGGAGTCCGTGCGCTTCGACGCGACCTGCGACGACTGCGGCAAACCGCACGGCCGTCCGCGCGTGCCGGGTTCGGACCTCGTGCTGTCGATCTCGCATTCGGGCAATCTGATCGGCCTCGCGGTCGCCGACGGCGTGCCGGTAGGCCTCGACGTCGAAACCGCCAGCCGCAAGGCGGACGCGTCGCTCGTGGAGTACGCGCTGAGCCCGGCCGAACGGGAAGCCGTCGCGGGCCTGTCGGACGAGGAGCGTTCGGCGGCCTTCTTCATCTACTGGACGCGCAAGGAAGCGGTGATGAAGGCCACCGGCAAGGGGCTGAAGATCCCGCTGCAGAGCATCACGTTCTCCCGCTACGACGCTCCCGCCGAGCTGATGGCCTCCGGTGACGAGGCGCTGGATCCGGCGCGCACCCGGCTAGCCGACCTCAAGGCGGCGGACGGGCACCGGGCGGCGGTCGCGGCGTTGACCTCGGACAGCCTGAGCGTCACCGAGGAGCACTGGCTGCCGTAAGCCTCAGGACGCGCTGTCGTCCAGCCCCATCGCGCCGAGCAGGGTGCGGAACTTCGCGATCGTCTCCTGGTACTCGGTGTCCGGGTCCGACGCGGGCACGATGCCGCCGCCCGCGAAGAGCCGCATCGACTTCTCGGCCACCTCGGCGCAGCGGATCGCGACGGCCCACTCGCCGTCTCCCGCAGCGTCGACCCAGCCGACCGCGCCCGCGTAGTACCCGCGGTCGAACGGCTCCAGTTCCTGCACCAGGTCGCGCGCGGCGACGGTCGGGGTGCCGCAGACGGCCGGGGTCGGGTGCATGGCGGCAGCGAGGTCGAGGGCGGTCACCGAGCGGTCCGCCAGCTCGCCGGTGATGGACGTCCGCAGGTGCCAGATGGCGGGTGTGGAGACCAGCTCAGGGCCGGCCGGGACGTCGAGTTTGCGGCAGAACGGCCGCAGCGACTCGACGACGTAGTCGATCACCAGGTCGTGCTCTTCCCGGTCCTTCGCGGACGCGAGGAGGGCTTCGCCGTTGGCCCGGTCGGTCTCCGGGTCGGCCGAACGCGGCATCGACCCGGCGTGCGGGGTCGTGAACACGGAGTCACCCGTGCGGGAAAGCAGCAGCTCAGGGGTGGCCCCGACGAGCGTGCGGCCGCCGGGCAGTTCGGCGGCGTAAGTGAAGTGGCGCGGGTTGCCGCGCGCGAGGTTGCGCACGATCGCCTCGACCGGGATCGGGGCGTCGAACTCCAGCTCGAGCGCACGGGCCAGCACGGCTTTGCGCAGGTCACGGTCGCGCAGAGCGGCGACGGCCGCCCGCACGTTCTCGCGGTGGCCGTCGGCGGAGGGAAGCCGCCGGGTGGCCGCCGGGGCGGGCAGGTCGGCGGCGGGCGGCGCGGCCGAGGCCTCGCCTTGGGCGCGGTGCACCGTCCGGGGCAGCACGAGGTGCCCCGGCGAGGCAGCGCCGGGTCCAGTGTCGAACGGCAGCACGCCGACGGCGAGCGGCACGCCGGAACGGTCCAGCTCAGCGGCAGCCGAGCGGGCGAGGCGGCGTGGGTCGGCGTCGGTGACTGTCCCGAGCGCGCCGCGGGCGAGCAGGGCGCGCCGGGCGGTCGCGAACAAGAAGTCGCCACGCTGGTAGCGGACGGTGGTCTCGGCCGGGGTCGCCGGCGCGGTACTGGTCGTCACTTCACCAGCGTCTCAGGATCCGGGAGCGCCGCGGGGAAAGTGTCGCCGGTGCAACACCTCGCGCCACCTTCCCCGCGGCCGCCGGATCAGCGTTACTTGAGCGCGTCGATCAGCGCTTCGCGCTGCCGTTCGCCCAGGCCAGCGGCCCGGCGGTCGGGGTCGATCCCCGCCTGCTCGAGCAGCGCGGCGACCTTGACCGCGCCCAGGCCGGGCACCGCCTTGAGAAGCTGCGTGACCTTCGTCTTGCCGACGGTCTTGTTCTCCTTGGCCCGCTTGAGCACCGACTCGATGCTCTCCTTGCCGGACTTGATCGAAGCGAGCAGCTCCGAACGCGCCTTACGAGCCTCTGCCGCCTTGGCGAGGGCCTCGGCGCGCTGCTCCGGAGTCAACGTGGGCAGAGCCAACGTAATGTCCTTTCCTCTCAGGTCTCCGCTTTCGCGGCCGACGGTCTCAGCCGATGCTTGCAGCTGCAAGCGCTGGCCAGCCATCACTTACCACGGCCCCAGTAAACGCCACGTGCCCGCAGTACGCGCAACCGACACGCACTTATCACCCGTCGACGGGCGCGGCGGACCTGCGCGAGGGGACCCCTCGCGACCTGTGAAAACGGCCTCGATGGGCTCATTTCCACCCCCATTACCTCACCCGAACGAGAGTGTATTTCACCGCAGTTAACACAACGCATTTTCTTGTCCCGCAACGGGAATCGCGACAGAAGTGGATCATGGAAGCGCGGGGCCGCCACCCGATGGCGGGAGAGGGCCGACAAGCCGTGACCGAACTTGTTCGTGCCCGATCCGGCGGATCCGCATTAGAGTCGGGCGCACCCCAGTTCACCGGCGAACGAGCACCACGGGAGTCACCCATGTTGAGCACGATGCAGGACGGACAGCTGTCGCTCGCGAAGCTGCTGCGCCACGGCACGAAGGTGCACGCGAAGAGCGAAGTCGTCACCTGGACCGGTTCAGAAGCCCGCCGGGAGACCTATGCGGAGCTCGGCAAGCACGCCGCCCGGCTCGCGAACGCGCTGCGCGGTCTCGGCGTCACCGGCGACCAGCGGGTCGGCACGTTCATGTGGAACAACGCCGAGCACCTCGCGGCCTACCTGGCAGTGCCCGCCATGGGCGCGGTGCTGCACACGCTGAACATCCGGCTGTTCCCGGAGCAGCTGGTCTTCGTGGCGAACCACGCGGAAGACCACGTCATCATCGTCGACGGCACGCTCGTGCCGCTGCTGGCGAGCAACCTGCCGGGGATGAAGACGGTCAAGCACGTGATCGTGGCCAACGGCGACGCGTCCGCGCTGACCGCGCCCGAGGGCGTCACCGTGCACTCCTACGACGAGCTGCTGGCCGGGCAGTCCGACGAGTTCGACTGGCCGGAGATCGACGAGCGGGCCGCCGCCGCGATGTGCTACACCTCCGGCACCACGGGCGACCCGAAGGGCGTCGTCTACTCGCACCGGTCGATCTGGCTGCACTCGATGCAGGTCTGCATGACCGACAGCATGCGGCTCGCCCAGGAAGACCTGGCGCTGGCGATCGTGCCGATGTTCCACGCGATGTCGTGGGGCCTGCCGTACGCGGCGATGATGGTCGGCGCCTCGCTGCTGATGCCGGACCGGTTCCTGCAGCCCGCCCCGATCGCCGCGCTGCTGGCCGCGGAGAAGCCGACCTTCGCCGCCGCGGTGCCGACGATCTGGCAGGGCCTGCTCGCGCACCTGGACGCGAACCCGCAGGACATCAGCCACGTGCGCGAGGTGGTCGTCGGCGGGTCGGCCGCGCCGCCGTCGCTGATGCACGCCTTCGAGGAGCGCTACAACGTGCCGATCCTGCACGCGTGGGGCATGACCGAGACGTCGCCGCTCGGCAGCGTCGCGCGTCCGCCGGCCAGCGCGACCGGCGAGGAGCGCTGGGCCTACCGCTACACCCAGGGCCGCTTCCCGGCGTCCGTGGCGGCCCGGCTGATCGGCGACGACGGCGAGGAACTGCCGTGGGACAACGAGGCGGTCGGCGAACTGGAGGTGTCCGGTCCGTGGATCGCCGGCGCCTACCACGGCGGGTCGGACATCGACCCGGAGAAGTTCCACGACGGCTGGCTGCGCACCGGTGACGTCGGCAAGATCAGCCCGGACGGCTTCCTCACGCTCACCGACCGCGCCAAGGACGTGATCAAGTC
The DNA here is from genome assembly GCF_004522315.1 of Amycolatopsis sp. CFH S0740. Classification (NCBI taxonomy): domain Bacteria; kingdom Bacillati; phylum Actinomycetota; class Actinomycetes; order Pseudonocardiales; family Pseudonocardiaceae; genus Amycolatopsis; species Amycolatopsis sp. CFH S0740. The sequence continues at coordinate 191,527 of NZ_SDLS01000010.1, forward strand.
CGGCGGCGAGTGGATCTCGTCGGTGGACCTGGAGAACGCGGTGATGGGCCATCCGGCGGTCGCCGAGGCGGCGGTCGTCGGCATCCCGGACGAGAAGTGGGACGAACGCCCGCTGGTCGCCGTCGTGGTCAAGGAGGGCCAGCAGGCCACCGCCGAGGAACTGCGCGAGTACCTGTCGGACAAGGTCGCGAAGTGGCAGCTGCCGGAGAACTGGACGTTCGTGGAGGAGGTGCCCAAGACGAGCGTCGGCAAGTTCGACAAGAAGCGGCTGCGCGCGTCCTACTCCGAGGGAAAGCTCGACATCTCACACCTCTGAGCGGTAAATCTCCGGCGAGTTGTCGGCCTGGGAAGGGCTTCGTGAGGGAATCTGTTGCAGGCAAGGAGCCCTTCCCAGCACGTCGGAGGAGAACTGGGGATGCAGCAGCGGAGCAGGAGGTCGTTCCTGTCGTTGGCGGGAACGGCGGCGGTGGGCGCGGTCGCGGCCGCGTGCGGGTCGAACACCGGGCGTCCGGGGGATCCGCCGCCGTCCACGGCGATGTCGGCGGGAGCCTCGACCCCGTCGCAGGCCCCGAAGGTCACGCTGCAGCAGTGGTACCACGCCTACGGCGAGGACGGCGTGCAGCAAGCCGTCAAGAACTACGCGGCCAGCTATCCGGGCGCGAAGGTCAACGTGGTGTGGAACCCCGGCGACTACGACTCGAAGATCGTCACCGCGCTGCAGAACAGCCCGGTGCCGGACGTTTTCGAGGCGCAGGTGAAGATCGACTGGGTCCGGCAGAACCAGGTGGTGGCGCTCGACGACATCATCGGACCGGTCAAGAACGACTTCAGCCCCGCAGTGCTCGCCGCGCAGACCGTGGAGGGCAAGGTCTACGGCATTCCGCAGGCCACCGACACGCAGGTCCTCTTCTACCGCAAGAGCATGCTGCAGGCCGCCGGTGTGCAGCCGCCGCAGACCGTGGACGAGCTGATCGACGCCGCGAGCAAGCTGTCGAAGGACGGCGTGAAGGGGTTCTTCGCGGGCAATGACGGCGGGGTCGGCACGCTCACCGGGCCGCTCATGTGGTCGGCCGGGCTCGACTACCTGAAGAACAACAACCGCGAGGTCGGCTTCGACGATCCGCGCGCGGCCGCCGCGTTCAGCAAGCTGCACACGTTGAACGCCAACGGTTCCCTGCTGCTCGGCGCGCCCGCCGACTGGTCGGATCCGGGCGCGTTCGTCGACGGGCTCTGCGCGATGCAGTGGACCGGGCTGTGGAACGTCCCGAAGATCCGCGACGCGCTCAACGACGACTTCGGCGTGCTGCCGTTCCCGAAGCTGGACGACAGCGGCAAGCCGTCGGTCCCGGTCGGCGCGTACGGCGCGATGGTCAACGCGAAGAGCGCGCACGTCAACGAGGCCAAGGCGTTCGTGAAGTGGCTGTGGATCGACCAGACCGACAGCCAGCTGGAGTTCGCCACCCGCTACGGCTTCCACGTGCCCGCCCGGCAGAGCCTCATCGACAAAGCGCAGACGCTGCAAAGCGGTCCGGCCGCGGACGTGGTGAAGTTCGTCAAGGAGAACAGCCACCTCATCGGCGGTCCGGTGTGGACGCAGACGTCGAACACCGCGTTGTCGGACGCGGTCGCGAAGATCGCCAAGGAGGGCGCGGACCCGGTGGCGCAGACGAAGGCCGCGGTCACCGTCGCGCAGGCCGAGCTGAAACGCCTGTTCGGATGAAGCTGTCCCGGAAAACCCGGGACACGCTGGCGTTCTGGGGGTTCGTGGGTCCGTTCCTGCTCGGCCTGGCGATCTTCGCCTACGTGCCGATCGGGTGGAGCCTGTACCTGTCGTTCTTCGACGCGCGCAACACGGTCACCCCCAGCGTCTTCGTCGGACTGGACAACTACGCGCACATGCTCTCCGACGGCCCGTTCGTCGCGAGCCTCGGCACGTTCAGCGTGTTCGCCCTGTTCATCGTCCCGCTGACGTTCGTGCTGTCGCTGGCCTTGGCGGTCGGCGTGAACCAGCTGCGGTTCGCGAAGGCGTTCTTCCGTTCGGTGTTCTTCCTGCCGTTCGCGTGTTCGTACGTGGTGGCGTCGCTGATCTGGAAGACGTCGCTGTTCTCCGGCGTCCGCTACGGTCTCGCGAACACCGTGCTCGGCGTCTTCGGCATCGACCCGGTGGCGTGGACCGGCACCGTGCACCCGCCGCTGTACTGGGTCGTGCTGGTGACCGCCCGGCTGTGGCTGCAGCTCGGCTTCTACATGATCCTTTTCCTCGCCGCGCTGCAGCGGATTCCGCAGCATCTGTACGAGGCGGCGTGGCTCGACGGCGCGAAGCCGGGATGGCAGGTTTTCCGGCACATCACGCTGCCGCAGCTGCGCGCGACGTCGGTGGCCGTGCTGCTGCTGAATCTGATCAACGCCTACCAGGCGTTCGACGAGTTCTACAACGTCATGGGCGATTCCCGGGGTTATCCGCCGTTCGCGCGGCCGCCGCTGGTGTACCTCTACTACACCTCGCTCGGCTCCGGCGGCCAGGATCTCGGCCGCGGCAGCGCGGGCGCGATCATCCTGGCGCTGCTGATCGCCGTGGTCACCCTCCTCCAGGGCAAGCTCTTCCGGTTCGATCGGAGCGCGACATGATCCGCGCGGTGCTTCGCTGGACAGCGCTCACAGTGTCCGCGATTCTCTTTCTGCTGCCGTTCTACCTGTTGCTGCGCAACGGTCTCGCGTCGCGCGCGGAGCTCACCGCGCCGGGTTGGACTTTGTGGCCGAAGGAGATCCACTGGGAGAACTTCACGAAGCTGTTCGACCAGCAGGACGTGCCGTTCGCGCGCAGCATCGTGAACTCGGTCGTCGTCGCGGTGCTGCAAACCGTGGGCCTGTTGGTGGTGTGCTCGCTCGCCGGCTACGGCCTGGCGCGGGTGCCGTACCGGTACTCGAAGCCGGTGTTCTACGCGGTGCTGGCGACCCTGATGATCCCGACGTCGGTGACGTTCGTGCCGAGTTTCGTAGTGGTGTCGACGCTCGGCTGGCTCTCGGATTTCCGCGGCCTGGTCATCCCTGGCCTGTTCAGCGCGTTCAGCGTTTTCCTGTTCCGGCAGTACTTCCTGGACTTCCCGAAGGAACTGGAAGACGCCGGCCGCGTCGACGGCCTGTCCCGCTGGGGCGTCTTCCGCAAGATCGTGGTGCCGAACTCGCGGGGCTTCTTCGCCGCGATCGCGGTGATCACCGTGATCGGCAGCTGGAACGCGTTCCTGTGGCCGCTGATCATCGCGCAGTCGCCGGACTCGTGGACGGTGCAGGTCGCCCTGTCCGGGCTGCTGACCGCGCAGAACCCGCAGCTGAACCTGCTGTTCCTGGCCGCGGTGCTGTCGATCGTGCCGATCGTCCTGCTCTTCGCGTTCCTCCAGCGATATCTGGTACGCGGGGTCACCGAATCCGGGTTGAAAGGCTGAAAACCGTCACATCGACCCGCGACCGCGCGTAACGTTTCGCCGTTAGCCGCCGACGACTCACCGTCGCGACAGTCGCAGCAGGAGTGCACCCATGACGGACCCGTATCAGCAGCAGCCTTACCCCGGCCAGGACCCGGCGCAGGGGCATCCCTCCGGACCGGTGCCCGCGCCGGGGTATCCGGCCACGCCTGGATACGGTCAGGCGCCGGTGCCCTACGGGGCGCCGATGTACGGAGCGCCGTACGCGGCTCCGTATCCCGGGGTCACGCCGTTGAAGACCAGCGGGCTCGCGATCGCCGGGATGGTGGTCGGGATCGTCGCGTTGATCTTCTTCTGGGTTCCGTTCTTCGACGTGGTCGCGGCGATTACGGCGATCGGGTTGTCGTGGGCCGGGATGGTGCAGGGCGGGAAGCCTGGGTGGACCGGGCAGGGGATGGGGATCGCCGGGCTGGTGTGCGGGATCTTGGCGGCTATTCCTGCGGTGATCTTTTTGGTTTGGTTCTTTGTGTCGTTGTCCGCGGTGGGGGCTACTTGCGCGTTTTACTGCTGACGGTCGGTGCGGCTCGTCGCCTGGCGGCGACATTGCGCACGGGGGGTTGCGTGGGGCACCCCGAAGCTTGATTGTGATGACGGTCTGAGGGTGCTTGTCAAGGCTGGAAAGATGCCTTGACAAGCACCCTCAGACCGCATTTTGGCTTCGTATCGGGGTGCGGGGGTGGTGTGGGTGCAACGCTCGTTGGGTGCATCGGCGGCGGTTTCGTTCGGGGTGGGGCTTGCGCCCCAATGTGGCGTTGGGTGCATCTGACGCACCCAATGTGGCGTTCGGTGCGTGGGACGCAACCAATGCCGCATTGGGGCGCATCCCGGGCGGCGACGGGGCGAGCCGAGGGCCGTGAAGGGCCCCTTCGGGGAATCTAAGTCCCTCAAGGAGCCCCTCACGGACTGCCGGGCGCGGGTCGTGAGGGGAACCCTGCAGGAATCAGCGGCCGTGAGGGTGGCCCTCACGTACGACTGCCGCCGTGATCTCGCCCTCCGTTCGGCGGTAGTGGCATGCCTCTCGGATGTGACAGAGTCTCCCGCATTGTCACGGCAAATGTGAGAGACCTTCGCGTTCTGCTTCGGCTTAGTTCACCGGCCCGTCATGGGCGTCCGGGAGCGTCGAGGGGCGGCGAGACGGGGAGTGAAAAACATGGCGGAACTGACCAGGCGGGCGTTCACCACCGCGGGGGCGGCTGGGGTGGGGTTGTTGCTGTGCACTCCCACGGCCAACGCGCTGGATCGGGCGTTGAGGCGGACCACGCAGCGGGCCGTGCGGACTGCTGGGACCACGCTTGACCAGGCTTCTTCCGGGGCGTCCACCGGGTACTCGCGGTTGTCCGCCGGGCCTGGGTGGCCGGTTGCGGTCCGGGCGGATCTCGTGGAGGGCAAGGCCGGGCGCGACGATCGGCGGACTGCGCTCGGGGCGTTCGTGCAGTTCACTGACCTGCATATCACCGACACTGAATCGCCTGCTCGGTTCGAGTATCTGCACCCGTTCATCGGGTCCGCGCATCGGCCGCAGGAAACGCTGGGGACCGTCGCGACCAGTGCGCTCGTCAAGCGGGTCAACAGCCTCCGCGCGGGGCCGTTCACCGGGCGGCAGTTCGACTTCGTCATGACTACCGGCGACAACACCGACAACCACGAGCTGCTTGAGCTCGACTGGTTCCTCACCACGCTCAACGGCGGCGCGATCACGCCCAACTCCGGCGATCCGAACCGCTACGAGGGGGTGCAGGCGTCGGGCAATCCGGAGTTCTGGAATCCGGGCACGCGGCTCGCCGACGACTACACCAAGAAGGGCTTTCCGCAGATCCCCGGGCTGCTCGAAGCCGGGATCGCGCCGTTCACCGCGCCTGGGTTGAACCTGCCCTGGTACTGCACGTTCGGCAATCACGACGACAGCGTCGTCGGCACGTTGCCGGAGGGCATCCCGGGCATCGAGGGCTGGTACACCGGCAAATACAAGGTCATCGGCAAGGACGAGAGCAGCGCGCGCAAGCTTGGCACCGCCATCCAACAAGGCAAGAGTGTGCCGCTCGGCGAGTTGTTCGGCGGCGGCACCATTCGCGAGGTCACGCCGGATGCGCGGCGGCGTCCGTTCAGCACTTCGGAGTTCGTCAAGGCGCATCTGGCCGCGAAGAACACTGGACCCGGGCCGGTCGGGCACGGCTTTACCGATGCCAACTCCGACGGGCGCAACGTCTACTACACCTTCCGGATCGCGCCCGGCGTCACCGGGATCAGCCTCGACACCACCACGCAGGGCGGGTTCGCCGACGGTTCGATCGGGCTCGCGCAGTTCAACTGGGTCGAGGCGACGCTCAAGCGCAACAGCTCGACGTACTACGACTTCTTCGGCCGCAAGGTCACCCACTCCGTCACCGACGAGCTGTTCGTCCTCTTCAGCCACCACACCAGCGGCACCATGGGCAACCTCCTGCCCGACGCCCGCCACTTGCTCGACCCGCGGCTGGGCGGCGACACGTTCGTCGCGATGCTGCAGCGCTTCCCGAACGTCGTGGCGTGGGTCAACGGGCACACCCACCTCAACAAGATCACCCCGCACGTCGGCAAAACTCGGGCGCAGAGCTTCTGGGAGATCAACACCGCCAGCCACATCGACTTCCCGCAGCACGCGCGGATCATCGAACTGGCCGACAACCACGACGGCACGCTGTCGGTGTTCACCACGCTCATCGAGGCCGACGCCCCGTACGCCGTGGACTACTCCGCCCGAACCCCCGACGCGCTCGCCTCGATGTACCGCGAGTTCTCCTACAACGACATCCACGCGAACCTCAGCCACGTCGGCGACGCGGGGGACCGCAACACCGAGCTGCTGCTGACTAACCCGCTCAGCTGATTACCTTCGAGGTAATCGACGCCACGCGCCCGGCTGCGGTTGACTGCTCGGCATGACCGACGTCGAAGGCACGCAGCTGTTCCACCAAACGATGCCGTTCAGCGAGCGGCTCGGCATCGAGGTGCTGGAGCACGGCCCGGACCTGGTCCGCAGCCGGCTCGCGTGGGACGAATCGCTGTGCACGCTCGGCGGCGTGCTGCACGGCGGGGCGCTGATGGCGCTGGCCGATTCGACCGGCGCCGTCTGCGCGTTCCTCAATCTTCCCGAGGGCGCGCAGGGCACGACGACGCTGGAGTCCAAGACGAACTTCCTGCGCGGCGTCCGTTCGGGGTACGCCACCGCGTCGTCCAGACCACTGCACGCTGGACGCCGCGTCGTGGTCGTCGAGACCGAAATCCGCGACGACGACGGCAAGCTCGCCGCGAAAATCACCCAGACGCAAGCAGTGTTGTAGCGGCGGCTCTTTACTTACCCGCTCCGGAAGGCGAAAATCTTTGGCTACCACTGGGGTCTGGGGACGGAGCCGGAATGCGGGTTCGCGGGTTGGTCACGTTACTGTCCATCGTCATGCTCACGGCTGGTGCGGCTCAGGCCGCCGCGGAACCGCGGCACGCGCGTAACGACGAGGCCATCGACTACCACGAATGGTCGTCCGGCTCGTTCTTCGCGGGCAGGCTCGACGGGCTCGGCTTCGGCTACGGCGGGCTGCGGATCACGCATCCGGCCGGCAGCGTCGCGCACACCGAACCGGGGCTCGGCACCACGCGCACCTACGACTACGGCACCTGGACGTCGCCGAAGTACCGGCAGGGCTTCGACGCGACGCAGCTGATCGCGTCGTGGAACGCGCGCACCCCGGCCAAGACGTGGCTCGAGGTGCAGGCCCGCGGCCGGACTTCCGCCGGGGCCGAGACCACTTGGTACACGATGGGCCGCTGGGCCAGCGGGGACGCGGACATCCACCGCACCAGCGTCGACGGGCAGAGCGACGACAACGCCTCGGTCGACGTCGACACGCTCGCCACGAAGGCAGGCGTCACGCTGCGCTCGTACCAGCTGCGCGTGACGCTCTACCGCGAGCAGGGTTCGCCGACCACGCCGACGCTGTCCTCGCTCGGCGCGATGACCTCGAACGTCCCGGACCGGTTCGACGTACAGACCACCAAGCCCGGCCGGGCGCGCGGGATCGAGCTGAAGGTGCCGCCGTTCGCCCAGAACATCCACAAAGGACAGTTCCCGCAGTACGGCGGCGGCGGGGAAGCCTGGTGCAGCCCGACCTCGACCGAGATGGTCGCCGAGTACTGGGGCCGCAAGCCGACCGAGCAGCAGATGGACTGGATCCCGGCGGACTACCAGGACCGGTCGGTCGTCTACGCCGCGCGCGGCACCTACGACTACGCGTACGACGGCACCGGCAACTGGCCGTTCAACACCGCGTACGCCGCTTCGCTCGGGTTGCGCGGACACATCACGCGACTGCACGACCTCAACGAACTCGAGGACTACATCGCGCGCGGCATCCCGGTGATCACCTCGCAGTCGTTCCTGGCCAGCGAACTCGACGGCGCGGGCTACGGCACGGCCGGCCACCTGATGGTCGTCGTCGGCTTCACCCAGGCGGGCGACGTGATCGCGAACGACCCGGCGTCCAGCTCGGACGGACGCGTGCGCACGGTGTACAAGCGGGACCAGTTCGAGAAGATCTGGCAGCGCACGAAGCGGCACACCGAAAGCGGCGCGGTGGCCGGCGGTCCGGGCGGGGTCGTTTACCTCATCACGCCGTGATTATTGGCTGGTTCGCCCGGCCGCGACGGGGTTAGGGTGCCGTCCGTGACCGAGCCTCCGGACAGCCTGTCGGACCCCCGCGAGCTGCTGCTCGCTTACCTCGACTACTACCGCGACACACTGCTGCGCAAGCTGGACGGCCTGTCCGACGACGAGTTGCGCACCAGCAGGCTGCCGTCGGGCTGGACTCCGCTCGAACTGCTCAAGCACCTCGCGTTCGTGGAGCGCCGGTGGCTGCGCTGGGGATTCCTGGGCGAGCACATCGATCCGGTCTGGGGAGAGAACGACCCCGAGACCGGGAAGTGGTCGGTCGGCGCGGAGGAATCGGCGGACCAGATCCGGGCGCTCTTCCTGGACGCGTGCGCGGACTCCCGGTCGATCGTGTCCGGTGCGCAGCTCCAGGACATCGCCCGCGGCGGCGGTCGCTTCGATTCTCCGGAGCGGCCCCCGGCATTGAGTTGGATCCTCTTCCACGTGCTGCAGGAGTACGCGCGGCATGTGGGGCAGTTGGATGTGGTCCGCGAGCTCGCCGACGGCGCGACTGGCGAGTAGTGGAACCGATCCGGGCTATGGCGATATGCGCATGATCCGTGATTAGCTGCGCTCGAGAACGCCGTCGCGGTGAAAGGTTGTGCGCATGCCGTACGAGGTCCAGGGAGTGGTGTCACGGGCCAAGGGTGAGCCGGTCACGCTCGAGACAGTGGTGGTGCCGGATCCCGGACCCGGCGAGGCGGTCGTCTCGGTGCAGGCGTGCGGGGTGTGCCACACCGACCTGCACTATCGCGAGGGCGGGATCAACGACGAGTTCCCGTTCCTGCTCGGGCACGAGGCCGCGGGGCGGGTCGACAAGGTCGGCGCGGGCGTCACCGATCTCGCGCCCGGCAACTACGTGATCCTCAACTGGCGTGCGGTCTGCGGCACCTGCCGGGCCTGCAAACGCGGCAAGCCCTGGTACTGCTTCTCGACTTTCAACGCCGAGCAGCCGATGACCCTCACCGACGGCACGAAGCTGTCCCCCGCGCTGGGCGTCGGCGCGTTCCTCGGGAAGACACTCGTCCACAGTGGACAGTGCACCAAGGTTGACGAGCGGGCCGAACCCGCCGTCGCCGGGCTGCTGGGCTGCGGCGTGATGGCCGGGCTCGGTGCGGCGATCAACACCGGCTCGGTCGGGCGCGGCGATTCGGTCGCGGTGATCGGGTGCGGCGGCGTCGGCGACGCGGCCATCGCGGGTGCGCAGCTGGCCGGGGCGACCACGATCGTCGCCATCGACACCGACGACCGGAAACTCCAGTGGGCCAAGGACTTCGGGGCCACGCACACGGTCAACAGCCGCGGCCTGAGCGAGGAGGACGTGGTCGCCGCGATGCAGGACGCGACGAACTCGTTCGGCCCGGACGTCGTGATCGACGCGGTCGGCCGCCCGGAGACCTGGCGGCAGGCGTTCTACGGCCGTGACCTCGCCGGCACCGTCGTGCTGGTCGGCGTGCCCACGCCGGACATGAAGCTCAACGACCTGCCGCTGATCGACTTCTTCTCGCGCGGCGGTTCGCTGAAGTCGTCGTGGTACGGCGACTGCCTGCCGTCGCGGGACTTCCCGATGCTGGTCGACCTGTACCTGCAGGGCAGGCTGCCGCTGGACAAGTTCGTCACGGAGCGGATCGGCGTCGACGGCGTGGAGCAGGCTTTCGAGCGAATGCACCACGGCGACGTGCTGCGCAGCGTGGTGGAGTTCTGATCCTTTTCGCCGACGCGGACTATCCGGCCGACCCGTACCCGGGAACCCGGCCGGATTGTTCGTTCGTGCACCTCGACGGCGCCGGCCACGCCCTGGACACCGCGCCGCCGGGGTGGCGTTCGCGCACGCCGGTGCTCGCGTACGGGTCGAACGCGTGCCCGTCGAAGATCACCTGGCTGCGCAGCCAGCTCGGCCTGACCGGGCCGGTCGTCGCGGCGCGCGTGCAGTGCACCGGGCTCGCCGCCGTGTGGGCCGCCGGGTTGCGGCAACGCGACGGCCAGCGCCCGGCAACGCTCACCGCGCTGCCGGGCGTGACGGAGGACCACTTCGTCTGGTTCGCGACGCCGGAACAGCTGGCGGTGCTGGACGTCTGCGAGGGCCGCGGCAATCGGTACGACCTGGCGATGCTGGACCACGCCGACATCCGGCTGGACGGCGTGCTGCTGTCCGGAGTGCACGCTTACGTCGGTGCCTCGCCGATCCGGTTTCCATTGCTGGTCAACGGATCCCCGGTCCGCGTCGCCGACGTCGCCCAGGCGGATGCGGCCTCGCTTATCGGCGAACCGGCGGCTGGACACGGTCTCGCCTGCACCGTCCTGCCGCCGGAGCGCACCTTTAGCTGACCCGCGGAATCGCGCGCACGGTGAGGAAGCCGAGCGGTTCCCGGGCGAGCCGGGCGTGCCGCTCCGGATCGACCAAGGCAGCCTCGTCGGACGGACGTCCCTCGCGCAGCTGCTCGATCAGGAACCCGGCCTCGCGCAATTCCTCGCAGGTGCGTTCCAGCGGAGCCAGCCAGTACCGCACCTTCCAGCCGCGGCTCCAGACCTCCTCGATCACCCGGACGTCGAAGTAGTTGCCGCCGTGCCGGAGCCAGTCGCCGGTCGGATGCTGCCTCGACAGCACCAGCGCGCCGCCCGGCCGCAGCACCCGGCGGAACTCGCGCAGCGCGCCGACCCGGTCGTCCACGTACTCCAGCGCGAGGGCGAAGAGCACCTGGTCCACCGACGCGTCCGGCAGCCAGCTCAGCGGTTCGGCCAGGTCCTGAACGCGGAACTCGCCCGCCGGCACGCGCTCGCGGCTCAGCTCGACCATGCGCGGGCTGAGGTCGAAGCCGGTCACTCGTGCGCCGCGGGCGGTCAGTTCTTCGGCGTAGAGACCGGGACCGCACGCGGCGTCGAGGACGTGCTGCCCGGCGACGTCGCCCAGTAATTCGAGGCAGGCCGGACGGTCGTAGTGCGCGTTGTAGAACCCGTTCTGCGCGTGGTCGAGGAATTCGTCGGCGAACACTTCGTATTGCGGAAAGGAACCCACTGCATCGCTCACCCGCGCCAGTCTGCCCGCGCGGGCGCGTTCAGCCGAGCAGTTTTCCGGGGTTCAGGATCCCGGTCGGGTCCACCGCGGACTTCGCCGCGCGCAGCACGTCCAGCCCGATCCGGCCGATCTCCGCCTCCAGGTACGGCGCGTGGTCGACCCCGACCGCGTGGTGGTGGCTGATCGTCCCGATGCCGGTGATCGCCTCGCACGCCGCTGCTTTCGCGCGCTGCCACTGTCCGACCGGATCGGTGTCGTCGCGCGAGGTCAGCACGGTGAAGTACAGCGAGGCACCGGTTTCGTAAGCGTGCGAAACGTGGCACATCACGATCGCCCGGCCCAGCGAGGCCACCAATGCCGCGCGCACCGCGTCGTGCAGTTCGTCCAAATTGGACCAATACGCCGCGGTCTCGAGGGTTTCCACGCACACGCCCAGATCCAGCAACGCGTCCCGCTGCCGAGGGCCGTTGAACCGGCCGTGCCGCCAGGATTCGCCGAGCACCTTGCCGATCCGCACGGCACCGGAACACTTCAGCATGGCTGACGTCCGGCGGCGACGCCGAGCGACGTCTCCTTCCCAGCCGACGATCAGCAGGCACGGGTTCTTGATCCGGCGCGCCGCCAGGTACGTCTTCAGTGCCGTGGTCTTCAGCCCGGCGTTGAGCGAGAACGACACGTTCGTCTCGTCCACATCGGACAGCCGGGTGACGTCCGCCAGCGCGTGGTCCTGCGCGAGCTTCCGCACCGCCGCCGCTCCGGCCTCCCAGCCGTCGACGATCCAGCCCTCGTAATGCCGCTGCTCGGGCAACGGACGGACCCGCAGCGCGACCTCGGTGATCACGCCGAGCGTGCCCTCGCTGCCGACCGCGAGCTGCCGCAGATCCGGTCCGGCCGCGGACGCCGGCGCGACGCCGAGCCGCCACTCGCCCTTCGGCGTGGCCAGCCGGACCCCGGCGACCATGTCCTCGAACCGGCCGTAACCGGACGACGCCTGCCCGGCCGAACGCGTGGCCGCGAAGCCGCCGATGGTCGCGCGCTCGAACGACTGCGGCACGTGGCCGAGCGTGTATCCGTGCGCCGCGAGCAGCCGTTCCGCCTCCGGACCGCGCACGCCGGCCTGCAGCACCGCGATCCGCGACACCGGGTCCACCGACACCAGCTCGTCGAGCCGCACCAGGTCCAGCACCACCACCGCGGCCTTGTCGCCGCGCAGCGCCGCGACCCCGCCGACCACCGACGTGCCGCCGCCGAACGGGACCACCCCGATGTCGTGCCGCACGCAGACGTCCAGCACGGCCTGCACCTGGTCCGGGTCCGCGGGCAGCAGCACCGCGTCCGGCACCGGCACCTCGTCGCCTGCCCGCGCGTGCAGCAGGTCCAGATAGGACAGACCACCGGTGCGGCCGAGCCGCTCCTGAGGATCGACCAGCACGTGGTCCGCGCCGAGAAGTTCCTCGAACTCGGTACGGACGGGCACAGTCAGCGCGGAGTCCGCGACTGGCCGCGGAGCGCTGGTTTTCTCTCCTCGATCCGGGCCGACCTGGCCGATACGCTGGCCAAGCCACCGGACGGCGCGGTCGGGCAGACCGGCCGAGGCCGCGCCTTGTTCGGTCCACGAACGCCGGATGCGGTGGTTGATGAGATCGCTCACGACTACAGTGTGACACATGGACGTCAAACGTCACTCCCGCCCGGGAGCGGCCCCCTCCGCGCTCGCGGACGCCCGCAGCCGCCCGACCTCGGCTCGCGTCGCCGACGACGAGCTCCTCGACGCCGCGCGCCAGTGCGTGCTCGCGGTCGGCGTCCGGCGCACCACGCTGGCCGAAATCGCCCGAACCGCACAGGTCAGCCGCATGACGGTGTACCGGCGGTTCCCCGATGTCCGCAGTGTCCTCGCCGCGCTGATGACGCGCGAGTTCAGCGGCCTGCTGCAACGGGTGACCGAGACCGGCGACCAGACCGCGCACGCGCGCGACCGCATCGTGCACCTGGCTGCGGCCAGCGTCGGGGCGCTCTCCGCCGATCCGCTGTTCCGGACGCTGCTGGACGTCGACGCCGAACTGGTGCTGCCGTACATCGTGGAGCGGCTCGGTGCGACTCAGCACTTCGCCGAGCACGTGCTCCGAAGCCTGCTCGAAGAAGGGCACCGAGACGGCTCGGTGCGCGTCGCCGGGGTCGCCGCGCAGGCGCGATCGGTGCTGCTGGTCGTGCAGTCGTTCGCGTTCTCGCTGCGCCCGGCCACCGCCGACGTCGACGAGGCCGCGCTGCTCGCCGAATTCCGGCACCTGGTCGAATCGGGGTTGAAACCATGAGCACCGGATCCCTCAACGCGCGCCGCCGCGAGCGCGAACTGTCCCGGCTGGTCGACGGCGAACGCGTCGACATCCTGGTGGTCGGCGGCGGGGTCACCGGCGCGGGCATCGCGCTCGACGCGGCCGCGCGGGGGCTCTCCGTCGCGCTGGTGGAAGCGCACGACCTCGCGTTCGGTACGTCACGCTGGTCCAGCAAGCTCGTGCACGGCGGATTGCGGTACCTCGCGAAGGGTGAACTCGGGCTTGCCCACGAGAGCGCCGTGGAGCGCGGGATCCTCATGACGCGCACCGCGCCGCACCTCACGCGCGCGATGCCGCAGCTCTTTCCGCTCTACCCCGGCACTTCCGCCGCGCAGCAGGCGTTGATCGCCGCCGGTCTCCGGGCAGGCGACGGGTTGCGGCGGGCCGCGCGTACCCCGTCGTCCGTGCTGCCCGGGCCGCGCCGGATCCCCGCTGCCGAGGCGCTGGCCCTGTCCCCCGGCCTCGCCCCCGGAGGGCTTCGCGGTGCCCTGCTGGCGTACGACGGCGCGTTGGTTGACGACGCGCGCCTCGTGGTCAACATCGCCCGTACCGCAGCCTTGCTCGGCGCTCGGATTCTCCCGCGTTTGTCGGCGGTTTCCTTGTCTGGCAACGAGGCTCAGGTAAGTGATGGCACTTCGTCGTACACGCTGCGCGCGCGGCAGGTCATCAACGCGACCGGTGTCTGGGCAGACACCCTGACTGACTCTGTGCAGCTGCGCCCCTCCCGCGGATCGCACCTGGTGCTCGCGCCGGACACCGTCCGGGTCGGAGCGACGTCGGTCAACATCCCGGTTCCCGGCGAGACCAACCGGTTCGTGTTCCTGCTGCCGCAACTCGACGGACGGGTCTACTTAGGACTCACCGACGAGCCGGTATCCGGCGGCGTTCCGGACGTCCCGACTGTTCCCGAGTCCGATGTGGACTTCCTGCTGTCGACAGCGTCTTCGGTCCTGGACCGCCCGTTGACCGCTTCCGACGTGATCGGTTCCTATGCCGGGCTGCGACCGCTGGTCTCCGGTTCCGCCGGACGCAGCGCGGATCTCTCGCGGAAACACGCGGTCGTCACCGGTTCCGACGGCGTGCTCACCGTGGTCGGCGGGAAGCTGACGACGTACCGACGCATGGCCGAGGACGCCGTCGATGCCGCCCTGACGCACGCCGGATTGCCCGCAGGCCCGTCGCGGACCTCGAAGCTGCCGCTGCTCGGTGCCGCACCACGCTCGCGACTGTCGCTTGTGGACGCTCCAGCGCGGTTGGTGGCCAAGTACGGCACTGAAGCACCCCGCGTGGCAGCGCTCGGCGAACTGGAGCCGGAATTCGCGGCCCCGCTGTGCGCGTCGACGGAAATCACCGCGGCCGAGGTGGTGTGGGCCGTCCGCCACGAGGGCGCGACGACCGTCGAGGATGTCCTCGAACGCCGCACCCGGTTGGCGCTCGTCCCGGCCGACGCTGAAGCCGCTCGTGAGCGGGTGGCGGAACTGGTGGAGAAAACGCTGACCGGACTGTCCTGACCCTTCCCGGCCCGCACCGCGCCAATGCCGTCTTCTCGGTAGCGTGGTGCTGGTGAGGTACGTGAGGGGAACCCTGAGGGAATCTGATTCCCTCAGGGTTCCCCTCACGTACGTTCGCCCAGTCCGCTCGGGGTGAGGAGGAGACTGCATTGGGGCGGACAACTACCGGCAAGGCAGCTTGACGGGTCGTTGGGTTTTTGCAACAGTGCGGTCCATGAGCCCGGTGCGGCGTGGCAAGGTGCTGCCGATCCACAACCGGCTGGCGGGGTTGCGTGCGGAGCGCGGGATGAGCCGGGCGGAGCTCGCCGGGGCGGTCGAGGTCAATCCGCAGACGATCGGGGCGCTGGAGCGCGGGGACCATTACCCCAGTCTCGACCTGGCGTTGCGCATCTGCGCGGTGTTCGACCTGCCGGTGGAGGCCGTGTTCAGCCGTGCGCCGCTGGAGGGGGACGCGTGACGCTGGAGATCGACCGGATCAGCAAGCGGTTCGGCACGAAGACCGCGCTCGACGGCGTGAGTTTCACCGCGGCTCCCGGCGAGCTGTTCGGGTTCGTCGGCAGCAACGGGGCAGGCAAGACCACCACGATGCGGATCGCGCTCGGCGTGCTGGCCGCCGACTCCGGCGAGGTGCGGTTCGCCGGGCGGCCGGTCACGCACGACACCCGCGCGCAGATCGGGTACATGCCCGAAGAGCGCGGTCTGTACCCGAAAATGAAGGTCATCGACCAGCTCGTCTACCTCGCCGAACTGCACGGCCTCAGCACCAACGACGCACACCGCGCCGCCGAGTTGTGGATCGCGCGGCTTGGGCTCGGGCCGCGGCGCAAGGACGACATCCAGAAGCTCAGCCTCGGCAATCAGCAACGCGTGCAGCTTGCCGCCGCGCTGGTGCACGACCCGGCGCTGCTCGTGCTCGACGAGCCGTTTTCCGGTCTCGACCCGCTCGCCGTCGACGTGCTGAGCGGCGTGTTGCGCGAGAAGGCGGCGACGGGCGTGCCGGTGGTGTTTTCCAGCCATCAGCTCGACCTCGTGGAGCGGCTGTGCGACCGGGTCGGCATCATCCGCGACGGCCGGATGGTCGCGGTCGGCACCGTGGACGAGCTGACCCGCGACGCCGCGCGCCGGTTGGTGGTCACCGCGCCCAGCGCCAATCCTGGTTGGGCGACAACGGTTCCCGGTGCCCGCGTCGTCGAAAACCGCGGCAGTACGACGGTGCTGGAGCTGTCGCCGAGTGCCGACGACCAGGCCGTGCTCGCCGCCGCGCTGGCCACTGGCCCGGTGACGGAATTCAGCCACCGCCGCCGTACGCTGGCCGAGCTGTTCCGTGATTCCGTCGCCACGCCGGGAGCACCTCGATGAACCGGATCCGTCCCACCCGCGCGGTGCGGCTGGTGGCCAAACGGGAACTCAACGCGCGGCTGCGCACCCGGTCCTTTGTGGTCAGCACCGCGGTGATGCTGTTGCTCCTGCTGGGTTACGTCACGCTGCAAGTGTTCCTCGCCCACGACCGGTCGACCACGAAAGTCGCGCTCGCCGGGCAAGCGCAGGGCATCGCCACGCAACTGGAGAACAACGACCGGAACCTCAAGATCGTCCTCGTACAGTCCGAATCGGACGGACTCAACCAGGTCCGCGACGGCGACGTCGACGCGCTCGTGTCCGGCAGCGCCTCCCGGCCAAGGGTGACCGTGAAGTCCACTTTGGACTCTAAGCTGCGGACGGCGCTGGACGCCATCGCACAGCAACAGGTCCTGGACGCTCAGCTGTACTCCGCGAACCTCGACCCCGCGGCCGTGCACCAGGCCGTGTCCGCCACCCACGCCGACGTCCAGGCTCTCGAACCGGCGGATCCGCAAGCCGGGACGAAACTCGTGACCGGGATCGTGGTCGCGATTCTGTTGTACGTCAGCATCATGACGTATGGAATGTTCGTCGCGCAGGGCGTGGTCGAGGAGAAATCCAGCTGCGTGGTGGAGATCCTGCTCGCGACAGTCCGGCCGGTGCATTTGCTGCTGGGCAAGGTCATCGGGCTCGGCTTGGTCGGGTTGACCCAGCTCGCGATCCTCGCCGTGGCGGGTTTGGTGGCCGGCGGCGTTTCCGGAGTGTTCTCGATTTCCAGCGTCGCGTTGGGGACGCTGGGTTGGGGACTCGTCTGGTATCTGCTGGGCTTCCTCCTCTACGCCATGCTGTACGGCGCGGCTGGTGCTCTCGTGTCCCGCCAGGAGGACACGCAGGCCGTCGTCGGGCCGGTGAATATCGCGCTGGTCATCGGGTTTGTCGCGGGGATCAACCTGCTGACACAAGCACCGCAGGGGGCGGCGACGCGGATCGTGTCGCTGATCCCGTTGCTGTCGCCGGTTCTGATGCCTGCCCGGATCGCGCTCGGCACGGTCGAGGCTTGGGAAATCGCGCTGTCGCTGGTGCTGACGGTCGCGCTGATCGCGGTGGTCACCTGGGCGGGGGCGCGGGTCTACCGGAACGGGGTACTGCGCGTGGGCAGCCGGGTGCGGCTGGTTGACGCGTTGCGCCGTTAGGACCCGTGGACAGTCCCGGGGCCAAGGAGGACCGGGTGAGTTCCGATCCGGCGGACGTGCTCAGTCAGACACTGCCAGTACGCACACGACTGGCGGATCCAAGTCGAGCATTTCGGTGCGGAGCCGGGAAAAGCCAGCCTCCGCGAGTACCCCGGTCAACTCCTCGACCACCGCAGCCGAGGTGACACCAGGCTGCCGTGGTTGAGATACCAGTGCAATGCGCCCGCCAGGACGCAACAACCGGGTCAGTTCTCTCAGCCGGGCAACCGGCTCCGGCCACATGCCCAGCGTGTTGACGGCCAACGCGGCGTCGAACGGCCCTTCGCCGAACGCCAGATTCTCGACCGAAGCGCACACCAAACGCACCCGTCCGGCCCGGACCGCCGACCGGTTTCGGTGCCGTGCTTGCCGAATCATCACCGACGAATGGTCGACGCCGACCACCAGCGCCGCCCGGTCCGCCAGTGCGACAACGGCCACGCCCGGACCGCAGCCGAGTTCGAGAACCCGTTCGGACGGCTGGATGTCGAGCAACCGCACCGCCCACCGATTACGCGTCACATTCGACGACCGCCGCCCCATGATCAATCCGGCGACGTGTCCCGGAATCCCGGTCGGCCGGTGAAACTGCGCGATCCCGCCACGCGGGCCCCACCAGCGCAGAGCGCGCTCCAAAACGTTCATGGGGCGAGCGAACCACTTCGAGTACGCTTGAAGTCAAATGACTGCGACCCTGTCCATCGGCGAACTGGCCGAGCGCACCGGCGTGCCGACGAGCGCGCTGCGTTACTACGACGAACTCGGTCTCGTGCGCCCGGCGGAACGGGAAGCGGGCCGGCGGCGTTACGCCGAGTCCGCGGTCAAGGACGTCGGCGTGCTGCTGTTCTTCCAGGAAATCGGCTTCACGCTGTCCGAAATCGGCCGTTTCCTCACCGGCGAACAATCCGGCCGCCAGGAAATGATCGACGGCAAACTCGCCGAACTGACCGAGCAGCAACGCCGGATCGAAGTCGCCCGAGCCGCGCTCGAACACGGACGGCACTGCCCGGCCAGTGATCCGCTGAAGTGCCCGCGATTCTGGTCGATCATCGAGGAACGGCAACGCGGCCTATCGCTGGCGGAAAGCCACGAACGAGCACACCGCACTAAGACCCCGTAATCGCCCCATACCGCTGCAGCGCGACCTGCCGCTCCTCCGCGTGGTCCACGATCGGGTCCGGATACTCCTCCGGCCGCTCCTTCAGCACGTGCACCGCTTTCCCTTCCACCCCGCGCAATTCCGGCACATACCGGCGCACGTAATCGCCCTGCGGGTCGAATTTCTGGCCCTGCGTGGTCGGGTTGAAGATGCGGAAGTACGGCGCGGCATCCGTCCCGGAACCGGCGACCCATTGCCAGTTCAGCTGATTCGACGCCAGATCGCCGTCCACCAGATGCTTCATGAAGTGCCGCGCACCCCACCACCACGGCAGATGCAGGTCCTTCACCAGGAAACTCGCCACGATCATCCGGACCCGGTTGTGCATCCAGCCCTCGGCCAGCAACTGCCGCATCCCGGCGTCGACGATCGGGTAGCCGGTCCGCCCCTCGCGCCACAGCGCGAACATCTCCTGAGCGGTTTCCCCGGTGTCGTAACGCATTCCGTCGAACCGCCGGTCATAGTTCTGCCGCGCGGTTTCCGGCCGGTTCCACAGGACGTCGGCGTGGAACTCGCGCCAGCACAGTTCGGACCGCAACGCCTGCGCGCCCTCGGACCGTTTTCCGGCCAGGTCGGCCAACATCGTCCGCGGATGGATCGCGCCCCAGCGCAGATAGGGCGAAAGCTTTGTGGTGCCAGCATGATCCGGACGATCGCGTTCGGCCGCGTAATCCGTGAGACCGTCGGAAAGGAACTCCTGCCACACGGACAGCGCGGCTTCCTCCCCCGCTGGCGGAAGCTCGCACTCCACCTCCGGGGTTTCCGGCAAAGGGTCCGAAGCAGAAGGCTTAACCCAGTCCACAATAGACACATCGGTGTCCGCCGGGCGAGGCCAGCCGTGCTGCGCCCAAGCGCGGTAGAACGGAGTGAATACCCGATACGGGGTACCGTCCGGCTTGGTGACCCGCCCCGGCGTCACGGCATACGGAGACCCCGTCGGCACCCACTGAATTCGATGCTCTGCCAGGGCCTCAGCCACGGCATCGTCACGCTCGCGTCCGTATGGTGCAGTATCCGCGGAGACGTGCACCGCCGCCGCCCGGATCTCCCGTGCCGCGGCCACGACCTCCCGCACCGGATCGCCGTAGCGCACCATCAGCCGGCCGGACAACGCTTTGTCCAGTTCCCGCAGGGAATTCAGCAGGAACGCGACCCGCGGCGAACCAGCTGGTTTGAGGAGCCGGTCGTCCAGCACGTACAGCGCCAGAATGTGCTTGCTGTGCTTGGCCGCCTCGAACAGCGCGGCATGGTCCCGCAACCGCAGATCCCGGCGGAACCACAGTACGACCGGCGCTTCCATCGTCATGCCGCACAACGATAAACGCCCCGCCGCGCGAAGGCACGGCGGGGCGTTTCACGAAGCAGCGGTTCAGCGCTCCGACATCGGGGTGTAGTCCCGGGAGGCGTAGCCGGTGTAGATCTGGCGCGGGCGGCCGATCTTCGTCTGCGGGTCGTTGATCATCTCGCGCCAGTGCGCGATCCAGCCGGGGAGCCGGCCGAGCGCGAACAGCACGGTGAAGAACTTCGTCGGGAACCCGAGCGCGCGGTAGATCAGACCGGTGTAGAAGTCCACGTTCGGGTACAGCTTGCGCTCGACGAAGTAGTCGTCGGAAAGGGCGGTTTCCTCGAGCTTCTTGGCGATGTCGAGCAGCTGGTCGCCGCCCTTGAGCTTGCCGAGGATCTCGTCCGCGGTGTTCTTGATGATCTTCGCGCGCGGGTCGTAGTTCTTGTAGACCCGGTGCCCGAAGCCCATGAGCTTGACACCCTGCTCTTTGTTCTTCACGCGGTTGACGAACGTCGCGACATCGCCGCCGTCGTCGCGGATGCCCTCGAGCATCTCCAGCACCGCCGCGTTCGCACCGCCGTGCAGCGGGCCGAACAGCGCGTTGATGCCCGCCGAGATGCTGGCGAACAGGTTCGCCTCGGACGAGCCGACGAGCCGCACCGTGGAGGTGGAGCAGTTCTGCTCGTGGTCGGCGTGCAGGATGAACAGCAGGTCGAGCGCCTTCGCGACGTCCGGGTCGACCTCGTACGGCTCGGCCGGGAAGCCGAACGTCATCCGCAGGAAGTTCTCCACCAGGCCCAGCGAGTTGTCCGGGTACAGCAGCGGCTGCCCGACGGACTTCTTGTACGCGTACGCCGCGAGCGTCGGCACCTTCGCCAGCAGGCGGATGGTGGACAGCTCGACGTTGGGCTCGTCGAACGGGTTCAGCGAGTCCTGGTAGAAGGTCGACAGCGCGGAAACGGCGCTGGACAGCACCGGCATCGGGTGCGCGTCGCGCGGGAAGCCGGAGAAGAACGCCTTGAGGTCCTCGTGCAGCAGGGTGTGCCGCTGGATCCGCTCGGTGAAGTCGGCCAGCTGGGCCTCCGTCGGCAGCTCGCCGTAGATGAGCAGGTAGGACACCTCGATGAAGGTGGACTTCTCCGCCAGCTGCTCGATCGGGTAGCCGCGGTAGCGCAGGATGCCCGCATCACCGTCGATGTAGGTGATGGCCGACGACGCGGCGCCGGTGTTGACGAACCCGGGGTCGTAGGTGATGTACCCCGTCTGCGCCAGCAGCTTTCCCAGCTCGATCCCCGGCGCGCCCTCGACCGGGTTGACGACCTTGAACTCGTGCTCGCCACTCGGCAGGCGCAGCGTCGCGGTTTCGCCGCCGGACTGCCCCGCATTCGTCGCGTCGGACATGCAGGTCCCTCTCACGTTGGGCACGGGACGGCGGCGCCTGCAAGGTTCCGCAGTAGCCACGTGTTCACGCGAGGAAACACGCGCCTCGCTGCACACCGCCCCGCTGGGTATGAATTCACCACTACGCTAGTCGAAGGGTGGGTCAGTCCGCACTCGCTGCGTTGCCCCAAAAGGCCCCATTGGGACCAGGTTCACACGGTGGCCGCCATTTCCGCGGCGGTCGGCGGCTCCGCGCCGCTGCGGGAGACCGTGATCGACGCCGCTTTCGCCGCATAAGCAAGCGCTTCGGTCCACGCGCCGGCGTCGAGTGCGGCCAGGTCGCGCACGGTGCGCTCGTGCAGCCAGGCCAGCAACGCGCCCTGCACGGTGTCGCCGGCGCCGATCGTGTCCGCGACCGCGACCTTGCGGGAGGGAACGTGTGCCAGCTCACCAGCCGAAGTGATCACAGACAAGCCGTCCGCGCCCCGGGTGAGCACGACGGCGTCCACACCGGACTCCACCCACGATTTCGCGGCGGCCACCGGGTCGGCCCCTTCGGCGAGCCACGCGGCGTCGTCGTCGGAGATCTTCAGCAGCCGCACGTCGGGCAGCCACGACGCGAAACGCGCGCGGTAGGCCGCCGGGTCGGCGATGAGCGCCTCCCGGATGTTCGGGTCGAGCACCGTCAGGGTCCCACGCGCGGATTCGCGGCGCAGAATTCGCTCGTACGCGCTCGCGCCGGGTTCCAGCACCATGCCGAGCGTTCCGAGCGACAGCGCGGTGGTTTCTTCCGGCAGCGCACCGGGATCGGAAACCAGCCGATCGGCGGTTCCCTCGACGTAGAAGGTGTATTGCGCGGCGCCGCGTTCGTCGAGCGCGACGACGGCGAGCGTCGTCGGCTCGTTGCCGCGCTGCAGCAAGGAAGTGTCGACGTTCGAAGCGGTAAGGCGATTCGCCAACGCGACGCCGAACCGGTCGGTGGAAATCCGGGACAGGAACGACGCGGGAACGCCGAGCCGGGCCGCGGCGAGCGCGACGTTGTATGGACCACCGCCGAGCCGGGGCAGCAGCGCACGCAGCCCACCGTCCACAGTGGAATCCAACGGTTCGCCAGGAACGAGGTCGACCAGCGCCTCTCCACCCACCACGATCACAAGCGGCGAGTGTAGAGGAACGGGCGCTGACAATTCCTGTCCCGATGCGGACAAATCAGTTCTTGTCGAGCCCGCCGAGCAGAAGTTCGCCGAGCGCGGTGAAAGCCTCCGCGTCGGACACGTCGGTGCGCCTGCCGAGCACGCCGGTCTGAATGCCCTCGATGATCAGTCCGGTCATTTCGGCCACGAGCCGCGCGTGCACGTCGCGGAACACTCCGTCGGCGACGCCCTTGTCGATGAACGCGCGGATCCGGCGCGCGGCGGCGCGGCTGTTGAGCTGATAGGTGTCGCGGGCGGGTGCGAAGGCGGCGATGTCGGCCATGAACTCCGGCGACGCCCGGTTCAGGTGCTCGGAGACGCCGGAGAGGTACTCGCCGATCAGCTCGCGCGCGTCGTCGATGCCCGCGATCCGCTTTTCCAGGCGTTCGGCGGCGTCGCGGAAGAAGTGCGCGACGACCTTGACCGCGAGCTGCTCCTTGCTCGGCGCGAGCGCGTACAGCGTCGACTTCGAGCAGCGGAGCCGGGCGGCCAGGTCGTCGAGCGTGAAGCCGGCGAAGCCCTCCGCCAGGAACAACGCCTCGAGCTCGCGCAGCAGCGCCTGCTGCCGCGCGGTGGGCCGGCGACGGGCTTCAGGGGTGGACATCACGTCACTATCTCCTACCGATCAGGGGCAGCCCCGCTCCGGATACGGTACTCTCAATCATCCGTCAGTACTGTTTTCAGTACCGCCGCCTGGGAGGAAGCCATGCCGGTCGACCGTCTGCTGCCGACGCCGGAGTCCGAAGACCTGCTCGCACTCGTCACGGAAATCGCCCGTGACGAGCTGAAACCGCGCGCCGCGGCCGACGAGGAGGCCGAGAAGTTCCCGCGCGACCTGTTCACGCTGATGGGCAAGTCCGGGCTGCTGGGTCTGCCGTACCCGGAGCGCTGGGGCGGTGCCGAGCAGCCGTACGAGGTCTACCTGCAGGCGCTCGAGGAGATCGCCGCCGCGTGGATGAGCGTGGGCGTCGGGCTGTCGGTGCACACGATGTCCTGCTACGCGCTGGCGCACTACGGCACGGAAGAACAGCAGGACCGCTGGATGCCGGACATGCTGGGCGGCTCGCTGCTCGGCGCGTACGCCCTGTCCGAAACGCACGCCGGCTCGGACGCGGCCGCGCTGTCCACCCGCGCGCGGCTTTCCGAGGACGAGTACGTCGTCAACGGCACGAAAGCGTGGATCACCCACGCCGGGGTCGCAGATTTCTACACGACGATGGTCCGCACGAGCGACGACGGCGGGCACGGCATCTCGTGTCTCCTGGTCGACTCGTCGACTCCGGGCCTGTCGGCTGCTCCGCGCGAGCGGAAAATGGGCCTCACCGGGTCCCCGACGGCGCAGATGCTGTTCGAGGACGCCCGGGTCCCGGCCGACCGGCTCATCGGCGGCGAGGGTGCCGGCCTGAAGATCGCACTGTCGTCGCTCAGCTCGGGACGGCTCGGGATCGCCGCGTGCGCGGTGGGCCTGGCGCAGGCGGCCCTGGACGAGGCCGTGGAGTACGCGAAGGGCCGCACGCAGTTCGGCCGCCCGATCGCGGATTTCCAGGGCTTGGAGTTCCTGCTGGCGGACATGGCGGCGACAGTCGAATCGGCCCGCGCGACCTACCTGGACGCCGCTCGCCGCCGCGACCGCGGGCTGGACTTCCAGCGGCATTCGTCGATCGCGAAGCTGGTGGCGACGGACGGCGCGATGAAGGTGACGACGGACGCGGTCCAGGTCCTCGGCGGTGCCGGGTACACGCGAGACTTCCCGGTGGAGCGGTACATGCGGGAGGCGAAGGTGCCACAGATCTTCGAGGGGACGAACCAGATCCAGCGGATGGTGATCGCGCGTTCTCTGAAGAACGCCTAGTCTTTTCTGTCGTCATAAGCCGCGCGGGCGGCCTGCACGCGGCCCGCGTTGGCTTTCGACCAGTCGGCGATCGCGCCGGTCAAGGCCCCGACGTCCCGGCCCAGATCGGTCAGCGCGTACTCCACGCGCGGCGGGATCGTCGGGTAGATCGTGCGGGTGACCATTCCGTCGCGTTCGAGGTTGCGCAGCACCTGGGTGAGCGATTTCTGCGTCACGCCTTCGACGCCGCGGCGCAGTTCAGTGAACCGCAGCGGGCGTTCGTACTGGCGGAGCAGGCCGAGGACGTAGAGCGTCCACTTGTTCGCCAGCACGTCCATCACGGTGCGCGAGGGGCACGCTTTCGCATACTTGGTATCCATTGGGTACCTATGGTTCGTTGAGGTTCCTTCTTCACAAACGATACTGGTGGCGAGCAGTCTTGGTCGCATGATCTTGGTTACCGGTGCTACCGGAAAAATCGGCAGCGAAGCCGTCCGCCTGCTCGGACCTGCCCGGACGCTCGTCCGCACCCCTTCGGGCGGCACCGATGAGGTAGTCGGCGATTTCGACCGGCCGGACACCCTCGACGCGGCACTGCGCGGGGTCGACACGCTCGTGCTGATCGGACCCGCGGTGACGTCGCAGCTGACGGTGCTCGATCGCGCGGTCGCGAACGGGGTGCGGCACGTCGTGCGGGTCACCAACCACAAGGCTGTTGACGATTCGCCAGTCACCCGGCGGCGGGTGCACGCGCGGATTGACGCGCACCTCAAGGCGTCCGGGATGGAGTACACGCTGCTGGCGCCGAACTTCTTTATGCAAAATCTGCTCGCCCTCGCGCCGGAGATCGCCGCGACGGGCGGCTTTTCTTCGTCCGTGGGCGATGGCCGGATCGGCATGGTCGACGCCCGAGACGTCGCGGCCGCGGCTGCCACGATCGCGACGGCCCCGGCGGAGCATGCCGGTCGGACGTATCTGCTGACTGGGCCGGAGTTGGTCACGTTCGCCGACGTGGCCCGCGAGTGGGCTGCGGTTACCGGCCGCCCGGTGGAGTACCGGCGGATTTCGGCTGCGGAGCACCAGGCGGTGATGGAGTCGAAGGGGGTACCGGAGGCGGGGTCGAACGCGCAGGTCTTCGAACTGCTGGCGGAGGGGGACGGGGCTTGGCTGAGCGACGATTTCGCCGCGGTGACCGGGGGTTCGCCGCGGGGGTTGGGGACGTTCCTGGCGGACTGTGTTGGCGGAAAGTGTCGTACCCCTCGCTTACCGTGAGCGGCATGGACACCAGGACACTTCCGCGGCAGTTGCTCTCGATCAAGGAATACCTCGCGCTCGGCGAGGTCGAGCCGGGATTCACCGAACTCGTCGAAGGCCGTCTGGTCTTCTCTCCGTCGCCGGGCGCATGGCACAACCACGCGACGTACGCGCTCGCCTTCCAACTGCATGATCAGCTGCCGGACGAGTTTTCCGTGGTGCCACGCGTGGATATCGATCTAGGGCTCGCGCCGGACGGGGCACCGGGTTTTTCCCGGTGCCCCGATCTCCTGGTCACCACATCAGCCGCGATCGCCCGGACTCCCGAGGAAGACGCACTACGCGCCGAAGACCTCGTCTTGGTGGTCGAAGTCACGACGCCGGGGTCGAAACGCACCGACTACGTCACGAAGCACAAGGAGTACTCCGACGCCGGAATCCCGTTCTACTGGATCCTCGACCTCGACGATCCGGTCTCCCTTGTCGCCTGCCACCAGGCCGGGGAACTCGGCTATCGGAACTCCCCCGCCGTCACAGGGAAATTCCGCACCGCCGAGCCGTTCCCGTTCGAATTGGACCTCACCGCGCTGCTCGATTGAGGCGGCCGGTCAGGCCGCCTCAACCAACCTCAGCGAGCTTCCCGGTACCGCCGATCCGCCGAAACGCCCTCGCCGGTCGTCTCGTCGAAGTGGTAGACCTCCTGGCCCCGCACGAACACCCGCATCGCGCGGTTCATTACGTCCAGCGGGTCGCCGGACCACAGCACCACGTCCGCGTCCAGGCCGGGGGTCAGGGTGCCGATCCGGTCGTCCAGGCCGAGCATCTGGGCCGGGTGCAGGGTCAAGGCCTTCAGCGCGGTCTCCGGGTCCAGGCCGTCCTTCACCGCCAGTGCGGCTTGGTACACCAAGAAGTTGATCGGGATGACCGGGTGGTCCGTGGTGATCGCGATCTTCACCCCGGCGCGCGCGAGGATTCCGGCCGAGCGCAGGGTGCGGTTGCGCAGTTCCACCTTGGACTTCGTGGTGAAGAGCGGGCCGAGAATCACCGGGATGTCGCGTTCGGCCAGCAGGTCCGCGATCAGGTGGCCTTCGGTGCCGTGGTTGATCACCAGTTTGTAGCCGAATTCGTCGGCCAGCCGGATCGCGGTCACCATGTCGTCGGCGCGGTGCACGTGCTGGTCCCAGTACAGCTCGCCGTCGAGGACCTTCGCCAGGGTTTCGTTCGTCAGGTCCGTTTCGAACGGTTTGCCCTCGGACCGCGTGTGCTCGCGCTTTTCCTGGTAGTTGCGGGCCTTCGTGAACGCCTCGCGCAGAATCGCGGCCACCCCGAGCCTGGTCGAAGGCGTGACCTTCTTCTCCCCGTAAACCCGCTTCGGGTTCTCGCCCAGCGCGCTCTTCACGCTCACCTGCTCGGCGAACACCATGTCCAGAATGGACCGGCCCCACGTCTTCACGCCGATGGTCTGCCCGCCGATCGGGTTGCCCGACCCCGGCTTGATCACCACGCTCGTGACGCCGCCGGCCAGCGCGTCGTCGAAGCCCGGCTCGTACGGGTCGATCCCGTCGATCGCACGGAAGCGGGCGCCGTTCGGGTCGGTCATTTCGTTGGTGTCGTTGCCCGCCCAGCCCTCGCCGTCCTCGTGGACGCCGAGGTGCGCGTGCGCGTCGATGAATCCCGGCAAGACCCAGCTGCCGGACGCGTCCACCAGTTCCGCGTCCTCCGGCACCTCGACGTCGGCCTCAGCCCCGACGTGGGTGATCCGGCCGTCTTCGATGAGCACGGTGCCGCCCTCGATCGGAGCGGCGCCGACGGGGACCACATAGCCCCCGACAATCGCCTTGTAAGCCATAGTTTGACACGCTAACGAACTCACCCGGGTTCGCGCATCCGGGGTTTTTCCAGGTGCACCAACTGATAGTCCGCCTCCGGCGACCGATGCGTCTCGCGGTAACCGAGCTTTCGGTACAAATAGAGCGGCCCGGCCGAACGTTCGCCGGTGAACAGCCGGAACACCGTCACCTCCGCCGGGGTCGCCTCCTCCGCGGCCGCCAGCAGCGCGGTGCCGAGTCCCTCGCCCTGGCGATCCGGCGCCACCACGAGCCTGCCGATCTCGCCGACCGGGCCGGACACTCGCATCCGCACGCTCGCCACGAGCCTGCCGCCGTCGAGGAATCCCCAGACCATGATCGACGGGTCGGCGATGGCCGCGCGCACGTCGTCGAGGGTGTCCAGCAACGGCGGCAGGTCGAAGTTCTGGTGCGCCCGCGCCTCGGTGATGTACGCGGCTTGCTGCAGGGTCAGCAGTTCGCCCGCGGCGGCCTCGGTCAGCAGTTCGAGTTTCACGGGACCCGGATTCCCCAGCTGCCCGTCCACGACGTCGCCGGTTCCAGTTCGATCAGGTCGGTGCCGGTGTTGAGCGCGTCCGCCGGGCAGGTCATCGGCTCCATCGCGACCGCGCGGCCGCGGCCGACCAGGTCATCCGGCGTGAACACCTGCACCCAGCGGAAGTCCGGACCGGTCCAGACCACCAGCTGGCGGTCGCCGTGGGACAGCACGTAGTGGTGGGTGCCGTCCGCGGCCAGTTCCAGCCCGCCGAACGCGGTGTCCAGGTCGACGCCTTCGAGCAGCTTGCCCTGCCGGAAGTCGTATTCGGTGCCCTCGACGTCCTGCTCGTCCGCGTACGGCATCTGCTGCTCGCCCTCGTACGGCCGGACGCGCGTGGCGGGCAGCGTGAGGGTCAGCTCGTCGGTCGGCGCGTCGCCGATCCGGAAGTACGGGTGGGTGCCGACGCCGACGCCGATCGGCTTCTCCCCCTCGTTGCGGATTTCGTGGGTGATCACGAGCTCGCGCGGCTGCAGGTCGTAGGTGATCGTCGCGCGCAGCGGCACCGGCCAGCCGGGCTGGACCTCGACGTCGATGGCGAGCGTGATCGAGGTTTCGGCGTGTTCCAGCAGTTCCCATTCCTGGTGCCGGGTCAGGCCGTGGATGGCGTTGCCGCGCGCTTCCTCGGTGATCTCCAGCTGCTGCTCTTCACCCTCGAACTCCCACTTGCCGCCCTTGGTGCGGTTCGGCCACGGCAGCAGCACCTGGCCGAGTCCCTTCGGCGGCTTCTCGTCCTCGGCGAACGTCTCGACATACGGCACTCCGCTGATCTCGAACGCGCGCAGTCCGGCACCGATCTCGGTGATGACGGCGCGCGCGTTGCCGCGGGTGATCTCGAACTGTTCTCCGGTGGGGTTCGCCATGGCGCTGAGATTACCGATCGGCCGCGCCGCGCGGGCACGCCTCGAAACTAACTAGACCGGTCGTCATAGTTTGAGCTACGGTAGGCGCATGGTCAACCGCACCGACACGCGCCGCCGGATGCTCGAATCGGCGGCTGAGCTGTTTCGCACCCAGGGCTACCACGCCACCGGGATGACCCAGCTCGTGTCCGAAAGCCGGGCCCCGAAGGGCTCGCTGTACTTCCATTTCCCCGGCGGCAAGGAACAGCTGGCCGCCGAGGCGGTGCAGCTTTCCGGGGAGCGGCTGGCCGGGCAGTTCCGCGAAATCACCGCTGGCGCCCCGGATCCGGCCACTGCCATCGATCTCATCGTCGCCGCACTCGCCACCTCACTGTCCGAATCGGACTATCGCTGCGGCTGTCCCATCGCGACTGTCGCGTTGGAAGCCGCCGACAGCGAGCCGATCCGTGCCGCCTGCGACCAGGGTTACGAAGGCTGGCTGCGGGATATCTCCGCCTACTTCACCTCGCACGGCCTCGCCGAGGACCGTGCCGCTTCGCTGGCGACGATCGTGCTGTCCGCGATCGAAGGCGCGCTGCTGCTCGCGCGCACTCGGCGGGATACCGCGCCGCTGCAGGCCGTCGCCGCTCACCTGCACACCACCGTCGAACGGGAGTTCGCCTAATGCGCGTACACCACTTCAACTGCGGCACCATGCGTCCGATCGGCGGCAAGCTGGTCGACGGAAAACCCGGGCTGCTGCGCCGCGCCACCCTCGTGTGCCACTGCATGCTGGTCGAAACCGGCACCGGACTGACTCTCATCGAGACCGGAATGGGTTCGCCCACCGTCACCGATGCCGCGCGCTGGCTCGGTCCGCGCTTCCTGCGCACGTCGAATCCGATGACGGACGAAAGCGAAACCGCGCTGAGCCGCATCCGCGCGCTGGGCTTCGACCCGGCCGACGTCCGCGACATCGTCCTCACTCACCTCGACCTCGACCACGCCGGCGGGCTCGTCGACTTCCCGCAGGCGCGCGTGCACGTCTACGGCAAGGAACTCGACGCCTACCGCGCCGGAAACCCGCGGTACCGCGACGTCCAGTTCCGGCACGGTCCACAGTGGAAGTCCTATTCGGACGCCGGCGACAGCTGGTTCGGCCTCGACGCGGTCCGCGAGCTGGACGGGGTCGAGGGCGTCGCGCTCGTGCCGCTCGCCGGGCACACCGTCGGACACGCCGGGGTGGCCGTCGACACCGGGTCCGGCTGGGTGCTCAACGCGGGTGATTCTTATTTCTTCCACCGGGAGATCGACGCCGAGCCCTATTGCCCGCCCGGATTGGCTATGTTCGAACGGCGGGTCCAGACGCTGCCCGGGCCCCGGCGCGAGAACCAGCGCCGGTTGCGCGAGCTGCGCCGGGACCACGCCGACGAGGTGACCGTGTTCGCCTCGCACGACCTGACCGATTTCGTCCGGCTCAGCGAGAGGAGCACGGTATGAAGGTGCACCACCTCAACTGCGGCACGATGCGTCCGCTCGGCGGCAAGGCGCTCGACGGCCGCCCCGGAATGCTGCGGCGCAGCACGATCGTGGCGCACTGCCTGCTCGTGGAGACCGCCGACGCGCTCGTGCTGGTCGACACCGGGTTCGGCACTCGCGGGGTCACCGAATCGCGGCGCTGGCTCGGCGGTCCGTTCATGGCGATGGTCGGGGCGAAGCCGACCATGGCGGAAACCGCGGTCGCGCAGATCCGCGCGCTGGGCCACGATCCCGCCGACGTCCGGCACATCGTGATGACCCACCTCGACGTCGACCACGCCGGCGGGCTCGCCGATTTCCCCGACGCCACCGTGCATGTCCGCACCACCGAACGTCGTGCGGCGGACAACCCGAAGAGCTTCCCGGAGAAAACCCGGTACCGGGCCGAGCAATTCGCGCACAGTCCACTGTGGAGCACCTACGACGAGGCCGGCGAAAACTGGTTCGGCTTCGACGCGGTGCGGCCGCTGCGCGGTCTGCCGCCGGAAATCCTGCTCGTCCCGCTGCCCGGGCACACGCACGGGCACTCCGGCGTCGCGGTCGACACCGGCGACGGCTGGCTCCTGCACGCCGGCGACGCGTACTTCTTCCACGGCGAAGTCGCCCCGGTCAGCCCGCATTGCCCGCCCGGCATGCGCGCATTCGAGGTGATCAACCAGATGGACGGCTCCGCTCGCCGCGCCAACCTCGCCCGGCTGCAGACCCTCGCCCGCGAACACCAGGACGAGATCTCGGTGTTCAGCGCGCACAGCCCGGTCGAATTCCAGGCACTGCGCCGGAATACCGCGCAACCGTCCGCGAGTTGACTACCCGCATGACGCGCATCCGGTACGTCGGCGGCCCGACCGCCCTCATCGAGTACGGCGGGACCCGCCTGCTCACCGATCCCACCTTCGACGGCCCCGGCGATTACCCGATCGGTGCCCGGAAGCTGGCGAAAACCGCTGGTCCCGCGGTCACCGCGGCGGAGGTCGGCGAGGTGGCCGCGGTGCTGCTTTCGCACGACCACCACCCGGACAACCTGGACGCAACGGGGCGGGAGTACGCCCTCGCCGCCCCGCTCGTCCTGTCCACCGCCTCGGCGAGGGAGCGGATCGGCGACCCCGTTCGGGCGCTGGCGAACTGGGAGTCGTACGACCTCGGCGGCGTCCGCGTCACCGGAGTGCCCGCGCAGCACGGGCCCGACGGCAGCGAGCATCTCGTCGGCGAGGTCACCGGTTTCGTGCTCGAAAGCGAGGGCCAGCCGACCGTTTACGTCAGCGGGGACAACGCTTCCCTCGACGTGGTGCGGCAGATCGCCGAGCGCTTCGAGCGGATCGACATCGCCGTCCTGTTCGCGGGCGGAGCACAAACTCCCCTGGTCGGCGACGCGTACCTCACGCTGCCCAGTAACGACGCGGCTGAGGCGGCCCGGATCCTGAACGCGCGTCAGGTCGTCCCGCTGCACTTCGAGCATTGGGCGCATTTCACCCAGGGCCCGGACACCCTCCGACCGGCTTTCGCGCAGGCCGGGCTCGAGGAGCGGCTGCATCTGCTCAAGCCGGGAGAAGAGGTCAGCTTCCAGTAAGCACGAACCCTCCGTCGACGGTGATCACCGCACCGGTGACGAAACGGTTTTCCATCAGGTACACGTTGGTCGCCGCGACCTGCTCCGCCTCGCCGACCGATTTGGTCAGCGTTCGTTCCGTGAACGCGGCGACCATCGCGTCCAACTGCGGTTGCGGAAGGCCGTCCCACATCGGCGTGTGGACCGGCCCCGGGCGAACCGTATTGACCCGCACCGGGGCCAGGTCGACGGCGAGACCGCGCGCCAATCCCTCGACCGCGCCGACGGAACCGGCCGCGAGCGCCGCGCCGGGTGTCGGGCGGACGCCGATGATTCCGGACGTCAGCACGATCGATCCGCCCGGGCGGATCCGCGGCGCGGCGTGCTTCACCGCACTGACGACGCCCCAGAAACGGACGTAAAACAGGCTCTGCACGGTCTCGAGAGGCAGCTCTGTCCAAGGCCGCTGGTCCAGCGTGTCACCCGCGGTGTACACGAGGTGGTCCAACGAGCCGACGTGCTCGAACAGAGCCGCGACGTTCGCTTCGTCGCGTACGTCGGTGACGAATCCTTCGCAGGTATCCGGCAATTCCGCGAGCGCCGCGTCCAGCCGTTTCTTGCCACTCGCCGCGATCGTGACGGCCGCGCCCGCTTCCGCAGCGGCCTGAGCGGTCGCCAATCCCATTCCCGAGCTGCCGCCGATGACGACAACCCGCTGGTCAAGCAAAGACATGAGGGATCCTTCCGGAAGATGATGACTCAGTGAGACATCAACAGTAGCAGTGATGACTCACTGTGTCATCACTGCTAAGATGGCGGCATGCCGCGCTGGGATCCCGAAGCCAAGGAGCGGCTCCGCGCGGCCGCGCTGGAGCTGTTCGCCGAGCACGGCTACGACAACGCCACGGTCACGCAGATCACCGAGCGCGCCGGGCTGACCCGTCGGACGTTCTCGCGCTACTTCGCCGACAAACGCGACGTGCTGTTCGCCGGGTCGGAGCGACTCCCGGCCGCGATGGCCGACGCGGTCCGACGTGCCGACCCCGCGCTGCCGCCGTTCCAGGCGGTATTGGCCGCGATGGTCGACGCTGGCGATTTGTTCGCCGGCCTGGTTTCGCATGCCGCGCAACGCCGGGCGATCGTCGCGTCCAGCCCGGAGCTGCAGGAACGCGAGCGGACGAAACTCGCGGCTGTCACCGCCGCGGTCGTCGAAGCACTGCAGGAACGCGGGGCGACCGAATCGAGCGCGAAGATGCTCGCGCAGGTCGGTATCGCGATCTTTCAAACCGCGTTCGAGCGATGGACCGAACAGCCCGAGGGCCCGAATTTTGCCGAACAGGCGCGGAAGGCGGCCGACGAACTCGCCGCCCACCTCACCCCGTGATCAGGCTTTCTCGCGTACCAGCGTCGAATCTTCCAATTCCACTTCCGCCGCCTGTTTCGTCCGACCGGTCATTCGCAGCACCAGGTAGGCCACCACGAGCAGGACGAAGAACGGGATCCCGAACTTCCACGCCGGGTCAAGCCCTTCGATCCAGAACGTCGAAATCAGTACGGTGGCAAGGAAAGCGATCACCACGACGTTCACCACCGGTGCGCCCCACAACCGCACTGGCGACGGCGGCAGCCCGGCGCGGCGACGGCGGATCCGGAACGCCAGGTGCGTCACCAGAATGATCATCCACACGACCAGCGCGGCGAAAATCGAAATGCCGAACAGCACGAGATACGCGTTGGAATCGGAATTCTTGGACAGGATGGTCGCGATCACCAGTCCCGCGGTGGACAGCACGAGCGCGTTGCGCGGCACTCCAGAACGCGTCAGCCGTCCGGCCCAGGCCGGGGCGAATCGGTGCTCGGCAAGGGAATGCAGCATGCGCGTGGTGAGATAAAGGTTGGTGTTCGCGCTCGACAACGCGGCGGTCAGGACCACGAAGTTCATGATCGTTGCCGCCGCCGGAACGCCGGCAGCCTGGAAGACGCGGACAAACGGGCTGGCGGTAATGGACCCGCCTTCGCCGGTGACCGTCCACGGCACCACCAGCACGACGATGAGCATCGCGGCGACGTAGAAGATCGCCAGCCGCACCACCATGGCCCGGGCCGCGCGCGGAATGTCGCGAGTCGGGTTTTCCGATTCGGCCGCGGTCACCGAAACCACCTCGGTGCCGATGTAGCTGAACAGCACGAACACCATGGCCAGCAACAGTCCGGACACGCCGTTCGGCAGGAATCCGCCGCCCGCGCTGAGATTCGCGAGACCGGGCGCGGGTGCCTTCGGAAGACCGAAGAAGACGAGAATCAGACCGAGCGCGACGAACACGAGGATCGCGCACACCTTGATCATCGCGAACCAGTACTCGAATTCGCCGAAAATGTGCACCGCCGCGCCGTTGACGACGATCACCAGCAGCGAGAACACCGCGACCGGAACCCACAGCGGAATCTGCGGCCACCAGAACTGGACGTACACGCCGGCCGCGATCGTCTCGCCGCCGATCGCGATCACTTGCATCGCCCAATACGCCCAGCGCACCACGAATCCGCTGCCCGCGCCGAGATACTTGTGCGCGATGCTGCCGAACGCGCCCGCGGCCGGGTGCACCACCACCATTTCCGCCAGCGCCCAGGAAATCGCCAGCGCGACCAGTCCACAAAGGACGTAGGCGAGCACCACGGCCGGTCCCGCGTGCGAGATCGCCAGGCTCGATCCGAGGAACAGGCCGGTGCCGATGGCCCCGCCGATTCCGATCATCGTCAACTGCCTGCTGCGCAGCCTCCGCTGCAACCGGTTCGGGGACGGGGACTCGGCCATGTCTGCTCCCTACTGGCTCGCCCGGTACTCGGCGATCGCCGCGACGACGGCGTCGAGGTCGGACTCGACGTTGTAGTAGTGCAAGGACATCCGCAGCACGTCGCCGCGGGCACTGCACACGATCCGCCGCCCGGCGAGGAACGCCGCCAGCGCGTCGGGATCCCGGTCCGCCAAGGCGACGAGCGGACCGCGCCGCGCGTCGTCCAGCGGGGACCGGAGCTGTTCCCCAGCGTCGAGCAACCGCTGCTGCAGCTGCCCGGTCAACAGTCCAATGTGGTCACGGACCCGGTGCGCGTCCACCTGGTGCACCAGCTTCAGCCCGGCGACCGCGCCGTACGCGGACGGGATCGACGGCGTCCCGGTCTCGAAGCGGCGCGCGTGCTCGGGGTAGTCGAGGTGCCGCGGGTCGAATTCGAACGGGTTCGTGCGGCCGAACCAGCCGGTCAGCGGCGGGGAAACCGCGTCGCGCAAGCCTGGCCGGACGTAGAGGAACGCGATCCCGGAGATGCCGAGCAGGTATTTCAGACTGCCGCTGACGAGGTAGTCGCAGCCGAGTTCGGTCACGTCGACCGGCTCGACGCCGAGCCCCTGATACGCGTCGACAAAGCTCCGTGCGCCGTTTTCCCGGGCCAGTGCGGCGACTTCGCGCACCGGGAACCGCAAACCGTTGGCGTAGCTGACCAACGGAACGGACACCAGTCGCGTCCGCTCGGTGATGAGCGCTGCGTAATCCTCGGTGTCGACCAGTCCGTCGTGGTGCGCGACGAACTGAACGTCCGCGCCGCGCCCCTGCTGGGCGAGCCAAACATGGCCCAGCGAAGGGAATTCCAGGTCGGTCGTGACAATTCCCGGCCGTTCCGACCACGCCTGGGTCGACGCGACCTGGTACGCGCCTTCGGACGCGGATGGCACCACGGCGATGTCGTCCGCGTCCGCGCCGATCAGCTGGGCGAACAAGGCCCGCGCCTCGGCGACCTTCGCCATCCACTTGTCCCACGGCGCCCCGTGCTCGCGGATCGTGTGCTGGAACTCGAAAAGCTCCGCGGTCAGCGCGTCCGACAGCGCGCCCTGGCTGCAGCTCGCGAGGTGCACCGAGTCGGCGAAGGCGGGAAAATGCGCCCGGAAAGCGGCTGGGCTGGGCTGGTCGGTCACGACACTCCGTTCCTTGACTGGCGGGCGACCGGTCCGTTCGCCACCGTAACGGCGCGCGCACCGTGCGTCGATGCTCCGTCTGGCTCCAGACGCCCTGGTCGGGGCTCCGCGTTCACTCTGACTGATCTCTGGCAGCTATTCCGTCAGTGCTGCTGAAACCGGTACTGTAGATATGGCCTTCCGCGCTGTCAACGACCGTCAAGGATCCGCAATAGCGCGCCCCGCGACCGAGAGGACGCACCGATGAGCACCCCCGCCGAAACCGGGGTCGACCAGCTCCTGACCCAGCTCGCGCAGGGTCGGCTGCGGATTGTCGACCTCACCAACAAGCTCAGCGCCGCCACGCCGACCCTGCAGTTGCCCGAGCCGTTCGCGAACCTGATCGACTTCAGCCTCGAGTCCGTCAGCGAGTTCGACGATTCCGGACCGCTGTGGCGGCACAACAACATCCACACCGGCGAGCACATCGGCACGCACCTCGACGCGCCGCGGCACTGGATCTCCAACCGCGACGGCGTGGACGTTTCGGAGCTGCCGGTCAGCAGGCTGATCGGCCCCGCGCACGTCCTCGACATCTCTGCGCGCGTCGCCGGCAATCCGGACTTCCTGCTGGAGATCACCGACATCCAGGCGTGGGAGGCCGAGCACGGACCGTTGCGCGAGGGCGGCTGGCTGCTCGTGCACTCCGGGTGGGATCAATACGCCCAGGACCGCGACGCGTTCCTCAACTTCTCCGACGGAGCCAGCCACACGCCCGGCATCTCGGCCGCCGCCGCGAAATGGCTTGCCGAGGAAACGCCGATCGCCGGGTACGGCGTGGAAACTGTCGGCATCGACTCCGGGAACGGCTTCGCGCTCGACCCGCCGATGCCCGCGCACCACCATTTGCTCGGCGCGGACAAGTACGGCATCACTTCCCTGCAGAATCTCGGCTCGCTGCCGCCGACCGGCGCGCTCGTCGTGGTCTGTCCGCTGCCGATCGTCGGCGGGACCGGCAGTCCGGCGCGCGTGCTCGCGGTAACGCCGGGAGTTGAATCGTGAACGTTGCCCAAGCCGTCGGGATCGCGTTGGCGCGGTTCGGCGTCCGCAAGGCATTCGGCGTGGTGGGGAGCGGGAATTTCCACTTCACCAACGGCCTGATCCAGGGCGGCGCCGAGTTCGTCGCCGCTCGGCACGAGGGCGGCGCGACCACGATGGCCGACGCCTACGCGCGGTGCAGCGGCGAGGTCGCGGCGGTATCGGTGCACCAGGGCTGCGGGCTGGGCAACGCGACCACCGGGATCGGCGAAGCGGCGAAGAGCCGGACACCGCTGGTCATCGTCACCGGCGAAGCGACCGATCCGCTGTCGAACTTCCATATCGACCAGGACGCGCTCGCTCGGTCCGTTGGGGCGAGCAGCATTTTGGTGCGGTCAGCGAAAACCGCGCTGGCCGATGTGCGACGAGCGTTCACGCAAGCTCGGCGCGATCGGCGGACTGTCCTTTTGCGACTTCCGTTGGAAGTGCAGGCCGAGCCGTTCGATGAAGGCCTCCTCGATGGACTGACCGCGATCGAGGCACTGCCGCAACCACGCGCCGCTGAGCAGGACGTGAAGGCGCTCGCTTCGCTCCTGCAGCGAGCCGAGCGTCCAGTATTCCTTTGTGGACGGGGTTCCCGGAAAGCCCGGGCCGAACTGGTCGCGCTGGCAGACCGTTGCGGAGCGTTGCTTGCCGAGGGTGCGGTCGCGAAAGGACTGTTCACTGGCGAACCGTGGTCGATCGGGGTGTCCGGCGGGTTTTCGTCGCCGCTGACCACCGAGCTGATCCAGGGCGCGGACGTCGTCGTCGGCTGGGGATCCGCGCTCAATGACTGGACGACGGCGCACGGGCGGCTGCTCTCCCCGGAAACCACGTTGGTGCAGGTCGATCTGGAGTCCGCCGCGCTGGGCCGGAATCGGCCGGTCAACCTCGGCATCGTCGGCGATGTCGCCGGTACCGCCGCGGCGGTGTCCGAACAGGTCGAAGTCCACAATGGATACCGCAGTGACGAGCTCAAGGACCGGATCGCCCGGGAAATCCGTTGGCGCGACAACGAACACGACGACGCCGGGACCGCTGAGGTCATCGACCCGCGGACGCTGTCCGCCGCGCTGGACGAACTCATTCCGGCCAACCGGGTCGTCGGTGTCGATTCCGGGAACTTCATGGGCTACCCCACGATGTACCTGGACGTCCCGGACGAGAACGGTTTCTGCTTCACCCAGGCGTTCCAGTCGATCGGCCTCGGACTCGCCACCGCGATCGGCGCAGCACTCGCCCAGCCGGACCGCTTCCCGGTCGCAGCGTGCGGTGACGGCGGTTTCCTGATGAGCATCGCCGAACTGGAAACCGTCGTACGACTGAAGCTGCCGATGCTCATCGTCATCTACAACGACCACGCCTACGGCGCCGAGGTGTATTTCTTCGAGCCCGGCGGACATCCGGCCGACACCGTCACCTTCCCGGACACCGACATCGCCGCCATCGCGCGCGGTTACGGCTGCGACGCGGTCACCGTCCGCGCCAAGGAAGACCTCGACGAGGTCGCGACGCGGGTCGCCGCCGGGCTCGAGCGTCCGCTGGTGGTCGACGCGAAGATCGCCGGGTTCAGCGCCTGGTGGCTCCAGGCCGCGATGACGCACCACTGAGCGCCCGCTTCACCAGGAGGTTCACCACCCACAACACGAGGCCGACGGCGAGCAGGATGCCGGCCACCTGGTAATCCTGCGCCGGGCGGCCGGACAGCGGGCTGACCAGGTACAGGCAGAACACCGCGGCCAGCACCGGCACGACCGTCGGCGCGCGGAAATGCTTGTGCGCCACCTTGTCCTTGCGCAGCACCAAAAGCGCGATGTTGACGATGGCGAACACGACCAGCAACAGCAACGCGGTCGTCCCGCCGAGCGCACTGATGTCCACAAAGGACACCAGACCGATGGCGATGACGCTGGTGAAAATGATCGACACCCACGGCGTCCGGCGAGTCGGGTGCACGCGGCCGAACACCGGCGGCAGGACGCGTTCGTTCGCCAGGCCGTACAGCAGGCGGCTGGCCATCAGCATGTTGATCAAGGCGGAATTGATCACCGCGAACAGGCCGATGGCGGAGAAGATCTCCCGCGGGAAGCCCGGTGCACCAATGTCGAGCACCCTCAGCAGCGCGTCGCTCTTCGCGCCGGCCAGTTCGGCGGCCGGGACCAGCAGCGAGGACGTCACCGAGACGAGCACGTAGATCGTCGCGGCGATGACCATGCCCCACAGCATCGCGCGCGGGAAAATCCGCACCGGGTCATGGCATTCCTCGGCCATGTTCACCGAGTCCTCGAAGCCCACCATCGCGAAGAACGCGAGCGACGTCGCCGAGGAGATGGCGACGAGCCACGTCTTGTCCGCGGTGTCGATCTCGACCAGCCGCGACGGTTCGCCGTTCCCGTTCAGCACCGCCCACACGCCGACGCCGATGATGATCAACAGCCCGGACAGTTCGATGCAGGTGAGGACGACGTTGGCCTTCACCGATTCGCCGACGCCGCGGAAGTTGATCAGCGCCAGCAGGAGCACGAACGCGATGCCGACCAGCACCGTCGGCAGCTTCACGAACGCCGCGAGGTAGGTCGCGCCGAACGCCACCGCGGCCGACGACGCGGACGTGATCCCGGAGCACATCACCGCGAACGCGACCATGAAGGTCAGGAACGGCACCCCGAACGCCTTGTTCGTGTACAGCGCCGCGCCCGCCGCGCGCGGATACTTGCCGACCAGTTCGAGATAGCTGAACGCGGTCATGAAGGCGACCACGAACGCCAGCAGGAACGGCAGCCACAACGCGCCGCCGACGCGTCCAGCCACCTGCCCGGTCAGTGCGTACACGCCGGTGCCGATGATGTCGCCGACCACGAAGAACAGCAGCAGCTTCGGGCCCATGACCCGCAGCAAAGCCGGTTCGGCGACCTTGGATGTGCCCTCGCTCACGTCCGTCATGGGCGATTAGTGTGCCTTGTCCGGACGCCTACGGGAAGTCGGCCGTCAGGCCTTGGCGACCGCCGTGTGCACGAGCGGGGTCATCATTTCCTTGGTCATCTTGACCGGTCCGGTGTAGTTGACCAGCACCGGAACCCCGTTGGACACCTTGGCCGCGGCGAGCGTGGCGGTCTTCTGCTCGTCGGTGTAGAAAACGGCGCCGTCCGGGAAGCCCGGCACGTCGACCGCGCCCGGCTTGGCCTTCTTGATCGCGGCGATCATGTCGGCGGGCTTGGCCTTGCGGCCCTCGTAGCGGGTCACCGCGAGCGCGCCCGCGGTCTTGCCTTCGACGACGTATTCGCAGCTCGTGGCCTTGCCGCCGTTGCTCGGATTGTCGTGGGCGGGTCCGGCCTTCGAGGTGATGTCCGGGATCTTGATCGCCTTGGAGACGTCGTCGGACGGCAGCAAGGAGCAGGTGTCGGCGGCCTTGGCGGCGGGCGCGGACGAGGAGGCCGGCGCCTTGCTCGCGGGCGGCGACGTCGGTGCGGCGGCCTTCTGCTCACCAGAAGAGCAGGCGGTCAGAACAGCGGCGGCGGAGATCAGCAGAGCGATCGGATATGCACGCATATCGGGCATGCTATTCCGAACGGAGTAACACTACTGTCAGTGGCCCTCTTCGACTGGAGCCTGATACCGCCAGAACCCGGGCAGCACAGCCAGCGAAGCCACGACCAGCACGATCACCAGCAGCCCGCCGCCGGTCGCCGCGATCCTGGTCCCCCACGCCGCCGCGGACCAGCCGTGCGTGAGGTCGGCGATCCGCGGCCCGCCCGCGACGACCACGGTGAAGACGCCCTGGAGCCGTCCGCGCATCTCGTCGGTGGTGGCGGTCTGCAGGATCGCCTGGCGGTAGACGGAGCTGACCATGTCCGCCGCGCCGCCGAGCGCCATGAAGATCACCGCCAGCCACAGCGAATGCGCGAGCCCGAACGCGGCCATCGCCGCACCCCAGCAGCAGATCGCGATGACGACCGCCGCGCCCTGCCGCTGCACCCGGTGCAGCCAGCCGGAGAACAACCCGATCAGCATCGCGCCCGCGGGCAGCGCGGCGTAGAGCATGCCGAGCGCCGGACCGCCGCCGGGCGGATCGCCGAACGTCCGCTCGGCCATCTCCGGGATCAACGCGCGCGGCATGCCGGCGACCATCGCGATAATGTCGACGACGAACGACGCCAGCAGCACTTTTTGATGGGCCAGGTAACGGAATCCGTCGACGACCGAGCCGATCCCCGCCCTGCGCGTCCCCTCGCCGAGCGGCGGGATCGAGGGCAGCCGCCACACCGCGATCAGCGTGATCGCCAGCGCGCAGACGTCCACCAAGTACAAAGTGGACAGTCCGATCACCGGAATCAGCGCCCCGCCGAACAGCGGCCCGAACACCGCGCCGAACGTGGCCATCGTGGTGTTGAGCGCGTTCGCCGACGGCAGGAGCGGAGCGGGCACCAGCCGCGCGACGACCGCGCCGCGCGTGGGCATGTTGATCGCGAAAAACGCCTGGTTCGCGGCGAGCAGCCCGAGCACGAGCCACACCGAATGCATCCCGGTGAAGGCCTGGAGCCACAGCAGCGCGGAGGTGATCGCGACGCCGACGTTGGTGACGAGCAGCAGCTTCCGCCGGTCGACCGCGTCCGCGATCGCCCCGCCCCACAGCCCGAACACGAGCAACGGAACGAGCGCGACCGCACCGGTCAGCCCGACGTACCCGGACGATCCGGTGATATCGAAAACCTGCTTCGGCACCGCGACCGCGGTGAGCTGCGACCCGACCGCGGTCACCGCGGTGGACATCCACAGCCGCCGAAACGCCGGAATCCGGAGCGGACGAGTGTCGACGACGATCCGGCCGAGGAGCTTGCGAGCCCCGGTACGGGGCGGGCGTATCCCCGGTTCTGAAGTCACGAGCTATCAGCTTAGTTGTGCTAACGAAGCTGGCGCAGGTGATTTTCCCCGCACGGAGGCCCGACCACCCCTTGAGGAAAGTCCGTGAGGGCCACCCTGAGG
The DNA here is from genome assembly GCF_004522315.1 of Amycolatopsis sp. CFH S0740. NCBI lineage: Bacteria > Bacillati > Actinomycetota > Actinomycetes > Pseudonocardiales > Pseudonocardiaceae > Amycolatopsis > Amycolatopsis sp. CFH S0740. The sequence goes on from NZ_SDLS01000010.1 coordinate 233,540, forward strand.
GAATCAGATTCCCTCAGGGTTCCCCTCACGACCCTCGACGGTCCCGCCACCCACCAAACCGCAGCCAATGCACCCAAAGCGAGGCACCCACACCTCCCCCGCCCCCGATACGAAGCCAAAAACACGGCGCTGGGGTGCTTGTCAAGGCATCTTTCCCGCCTTGACAAGCACCCCAGCGCCGTAGTCACACTAAAAAATCGGGGTGCCCCGCCTCACCCGGCGGACGCAATGTCGCCGCCAGGCGACGAGCCGCAACGATCAAGGAGCCAACCGCTCCACATGCCACCCGTCATGAGTCCGGTGAAACCGCAACCGGTCGTGCATCCGATCCTCGCGCCCCTGCCAGAACTCGACAAAGTCCGGCCGAATCCGCCAACCACCCCAATGCGGAGGAGCCGGGATCTGCTCGACATCGCCGAACCGGCGCTCGATATTGCGCAGCGCGTTGTCCAACGCCCGCCGCCCCTCGACCACGCGCGACTGCGGCGACGCCCACGCTCCCAGTTGCGACCCGCGCGGGCGCTGGGCCCAGTAGGCGGCCGTCTCGTCTGCGCTCACCTTCTCGACCTCGCCGCGGACCGTGACCTGGCGGTGCAGCGGGTACCAGGGGAAGGTGGCCGACGCGTAGCGCGTCGCCGTGAGGTCGTGGCTCTTCGCCGACGTGTAGTTCGTGTAGAAAACCACTCCGCGTTCGTCGAAGCCCTTGCACAGCACCGTGCGCGAAGAAGGCCTGCCCTCGGCGTCGGCGGTCGCGAGCACCATCGCGTTGGGTTCCGCGAGTGCTTCGGACACCGCCTGGCTCAGCCAGCTTTCCAGCTGGTCATGCCACGTGGCCGCGAGCGCCGACTCGTCAAACGGCGCGCTGTCGTAAGCCACCCGCATGCCAGGCAGCCGCACGACCGCCTCGTCGATCTCCGGTGTCATCCGGCCCAACCTCCGTTACCCCTGGTGAGGGTGTCGAATCACGGCTATTCAGCGACGGTATTGGGTCGCGGTGTCCCGGCGAAACCCACCGAACGGTGACTCCTGCCACGCCTGGCCGCCATCCGCTGTTCACCTGCTGGCCCGGGATCGATCCAGAGCGGTGGCCGTCACGACGTCGGGGGCCAGCGCGGTGGTCAGCATCCCGCCCGCGGCCAGCGGCGTCCGCGACCACCACGGGCCTGACTCCGCCGGGCCGCACCCGCCGCCGAACTCGACCTCCGTCACCAGCACCCGATGTCCGGCCAGCACGGCGAGGCTCGCGTCCAAAATGGCGTCGCCGACGGTCTGCGTCTGCCGGAGTGCCGGGACTCCGCCGCAGGTCACGTGCACTGTGGAGGAAAACCGGCCCGGACGTTCGTCTTCCCTGCCGAGGACGAGGACCTCGCGGGTGTGGAACCGGGCGTCGGAGGCCAGGTCGGCGCGCAGGACGGCGACGTGGTCGGCGCGGGCGGTGACGACGGTCGGCTCCGGCAGGTATGCGAAGGAACCGCCGGGCTCGACGACGACCTCCACAGTGGACAAGCTGGGCACGTCGCGCAGGCCGGGCAGGGCGAGGGTCGCCGCGACGCCGGACAGCTTCAGCTCCGCACCCGCCCCGACGTGGATCTCGAGCCGGAGTTCGTCGCCGCCGAGCGGAGCGGTGGCCGAGTTGACCAGGTGCACCACCGCACCGGGGCCGCGCTGGCGGCGCGGGACGAGCGTCAGCGGTGCCATCGACTTCAGTTCTCGCAGCACCGTCTGTCCGTCGTCGCAGGCGGCGACCAGGCGTGCGTGGGCTTTCACCCCTGCCGGACCGGCACCAGCGAGCGCACCCAGTCCGCCACCGCGGGCGCGTCCGGAGTGTCCACTAGGGACTGCGTGAACACCGGGAGGTCGCCGCGCATGTGGTGGGCGTCCGAGGTCATCACGGTCAGGTCGGCGCCGACCAGCGGGGCGAGGTCGGTTTTGTTGATCACCAGCAGGTCGGCCGTCGTCACGCCGGGGCCGCCCTTGCGCGGCACCTTGTCCCCGCCCGCGACGTCGACCACGAAGATCTGGCTGTCGGCCAGGCCGCGGCTGAACACCGCGGTGAGGTTGTCGCCGCCGCTTTCCACGATGACCAGTTCCAGTCCCGGGAACTTCTCCTCCAGCCGTTCGACCGCGTCGAGGTTCGCGGTGATGTCGTCGCGGATCGCGGTGTGCGGGCACGCACCGGTCTGCACCGCTTCGATCCGCTCCGGGTCCAGTACGCCCGCCCGGCGCAGGAAATCGGCGTCCTCTGTTGTGTAGATGTCGTTGGTGACCACGGCCAGATTCAGCTCTCCGCCGAGCGCGCGGCACAGCGCGGCGGTGAGTGCGGTCTTGCCGCTGCCGACCGGGCCGCCGATGCCGATCCGGTACGCCCGGCCGGCGGTCGGCGCCGCGGCGTAGTGGTCCGGTTCGGCGGCGGTCGGGTCGAAGTTGACCGCGTGGAAATGCCCGTGACCGTGTTCAGCTGGCAAAGAGACGCACCTCTTCCTGGTGATGCCGAGCGTGTTCCTCGGCGAACAGATCCAGCGCCGGCGACGCCGGCGCGGGCAAATCGGCCGGATCGGCACCGGCGGTCTCGGCGGCCTGGCCGCTGACTTCGCGCAAGGGTCCGGCTAGCCGCGCGACCACCGCGTTCACGGCGAACGGATCCAGTCCGAGCAGGCGAACCGCCGCACTCGCCGGGCCGCTCACAGCGAGGTAAGCGATCGCCATGGCCGCGTCGACCGGACTGCCGCCGCTGATTCCGACGAGCGCGCCGCTGACGATCGGATGGTGCGGGCGCGGCGTCTCGGCGAGCAGCTGGGACAGCACTGGCGACGGCCACGCCGCACGTCCGGCTCGCGCGGTGCCGCGGCCTTGTGCTCGCGACGCTTCCCGTTGCGCGAGCGAGGGCGTGCGGGCGTCGAGTTCCTGATCGAGCCGTCGCCAATGGACACTCTCGACGGCCCGCGCCGCGGCGTGCGCTGAGGCAGCGGCGAACGCGGCGGCGAGAAATCCCGCGGTACGCAACCGTCCAAAAAGGAATCCGGGCAGGTCGCGTTCGGACCGGACGAGACCGCGCGCGGCCACCTCTTCGAGGCCGCCGGAATGCACGTGCCCGCCGCCCGGAAACCGGGAGTCGGCGAGAATGAGAGCGACCGGGTCCATCAGAACAGGAAATACCGTTGTGCCATCGGCAATTCGGCCACCGGATGCGGTTCGATCAGTTCCCCGTCCACGCGGACCGCGAAGCTGTCCGGATCCACTCGCACCTCCGGGGTCGCGTCGTTCAGCACCATGTCGGCCTTCGTCCGGCGGCGGGTGTTGGCGACCGGCACCAACGGCCGGGCGATGCGGAATTGTTCCGCCAAACCGGAATCCAGCGCCTCCGGAGCCACGAAATGCAGACTGGACGCGGCCGCTACCGCAGGTGCGGAACCGAACATCGGCCGCGCGAGCACCGGTTGCGGCGTGGGAATCGAAGCGTTCGCGTCCCCCATCGCCGCCCACGCCGGGAAACCGCCCTTCAACACCACATGCGGGCGCACGCCGAAGAACTTCGGTTCCCACAGCACCAGGTCGGCGAGCTTGCCGACCTCCACCGAGCCGATCTCCGCGTCCATTCCGTGCGCGATCGCCGGGTTGATCGTGTACTTCGCGACGTAACGACGGGCGCGCAGGTTGTCCGCGGCACCATCGCCGGGAAGCGCGCCGCGGCGAGCCTTCATCACGTGCGCGGTCTGCCAGGTCCGGATGATCACCTCGCCGATCCGCCCCATCGCCTGCGAATCGGAACTCATCATCGAGATCGCGCCCAGATCGTGCAGCACGTCCTCGGCGGCGATCGTGCTCGGCCGGATCCGGCTTTCCGCGAACGCGAGATCCTCGGGCACCGACGGGTTCAGGTGATGGCACACCATCAGCATGTCGAGGTGCTCGTCGAGAGTGTTGACGGTGTGCGGCCGGGTCGGATTCGTCGACGAGGGAAGGAAGTTCGCCATTCCGGACACCTCGATGATGTCCGGCGCGTGCCCGCCGCCTGCCCCCTCGGTGTGGTAGGCGTTGATCGACCTGCCGCCGATCGCCTCCACAGTGGACTCCAGAAACCCGGCCTCGTTGAGCGTGTCCGTGTGGATCGCGACCTGCACGCCGGATTCGTCCGCGACCGTGAGACAGGCGTCGATCGCGGCCGGCGTCGAACCCCAATCCTCGTGCAGCTTGAACCCGCCCGCTCCGGCCGCCAATTGCTCGCGCAGAGCTTCCTGCCGGACGGTGTTTCCCTTACCCAGCAGCAGCACGTTCACCGGCTGTCCGTCCATTGCGGACAACATCCGGCCGAGATTCCAGGCACCGGGGGTCACCGTGGTCGCCTTGGTGCCCTCGTTCGGCCCGGTGCCGCCGCCGACCAAAGTGGTCAGTCCGGCCGCGAGCGCGGTGTCCACCAGCTGCGGGCAGACGAAATGGACGTGACAGTCGATGCCACCCGCGGTGAGGATTTTCCCGTTGCCCGCCAGCACTTCCGTCGCCGGTCCGATCACCAGTGCCGGATCGACACCGTCCATAGTGTCCGGATTACCCGCCTTGCCGATGCCGACGACGCGCCCGTCGCGGACGCCGACGTCGGCCTTCACCACGCCCCAGTGGTCGAGGATCACCGCGCCGGTGATCACCAGGTCCGGCGCCCCCTCGGCGCGGGTCGCCATGCCCTGGCCCATCGACTCGCGGATCACCTTCCCGCCGCCGAAAAGCACCTCGTCGCCGCTGCCGCCGGGACCGATCGACCGGTCCTCGGTCACCTCGATCAGCAGATCGGTGTCCGCGAGCCGGATCCGGTCCCCCGCGGTCGGGCCGAACAGTTCGGCGTAGCGGACGCGGTCGATCTCCGGCATCAGAACTCCCCGGCGTATTCGGCCCGCAGCCCCGGCACCCGCCGGTTTCCGCTGAGCGGAACCAGGTCGACCTCGCGGTCGATGCCCGGCTCGAACCGCACCGAGGTCCCGGCGGGCACGTCGAGCCGGTGCCCGCGGGCGGCTTCGCGGTCGAATTCCAGTCCGGGATTGACCGCGGCGAAGTGATAGTGCGAACCGACTTGCACCGGCCGGTCGCCGAGATTGCGCACGCGCAGCCGGATCCGGGCGCGCCCCGGATTCAGCGGCACCGGCTCGTCGCCGGGAATGATCTCGCCTGGCCGCACGAATTCCTCCTCAAGCAATCGGTTCGTGCACCGTGACGAGCTTGGTGCCGTCCAGAAAAGTGGCCTCCACCTGCACGGACTCGACCATTTCCGGCACCCCGTCGAGAACTTGCGCCCGGGTCAGCACGGCCCGCCCGCCCGCCGCCAGTTCGCTGACCGTGCGGCCGTCGCGAGCGCCCTCCACGACGTAATCGGTGATGAGCGCGACGGCTTCGGGATAATTGAGCCGAAGACCGCGTTCGAGCCGTTTGCGAGCAACGTCCGCCGCGACGTGGACCAGCAGTTTGTCGCGTTCCTGCGGGCTCAGGTGCATGGCAAAGGTCTACCACCGGAGCGACCGCTCCGCCTGATTCGGCAACACAGTGTTTACGCGGTGCGGACCGCGGTTGTTCGTGGAACTCGAAAAGAATTCGGACAAGCCGGAAACGCCGCGGCGAGGATTCCGCAATTTCACCCCAGCGCGCGGCCTGCCACTTCGGAGCACGCCGGGCGCCCGTCCCGCTCACCGAGAGTGACCTCCGCCCGCCTCCGCAAGCCGGGGTTCACCTCCGCGCCACCGGGGTACCAGTCTGCGGTCACCTCGCTGGACGGGAGAAAGTCGCGTCCCAGGCTTACCTGGACTGAATCGTTCTCGTAATCGTGACCGAAACCACGACATCTTCCGTTGCCCCGGCCGGGCAAAGGGAGCATGGTTTGTCCCACCGTGCGATGAGGCGCGCAAGGAGCCAGCGTGTATCCCGTCCGCGCGTGCACAACACAGCCGGGGAATGCGCATCGAAAGGGTTCGCGAAGAGTGACTACCTCCACGATCAGCACCACGAACGACGCCGACGACGGGTTCCGGCCCGGGCTCGAGGGCGTCGTCGCGTTTCGGACCGAAATCGCCGAACCCGACCGGGACGGCGGTGCGCTGCGCTACCGCGGCGTCGACATCGAGGACCTCGCCGGGAAGGTGACCTTCGGCGACGTATGGGGTCTCCTGGTCGACGGGCGGTTCGGGACCGGGCTTCCGCCCGCCGAGCCGTTCCCGCTTCCGGTGCACACCGGCGACGTCCGCGTCGACGTCCAGGCCGCGCTCGCCATGCTCGCCCCGATCTGGGGCTACCGGCCGCTGCTCGACATCACCGACGAAGAGGCGCGCGACCAGCTCGCCCGCGCTTCGGTGATGGCGCTGTCCTACGTCGCGCAGTCCGCGCGCGGCATCGGCCAGCCCGCGGTGCCGCAGTCGCGGGTCGACGAGGCCAAGTCGATCACCGAGCGGTTCATGATCCGCTGGCGCGGCGAGCCGGACCCGGCGCACGTCAAGGCGGTCGACGCGTACTGGGTTTCCGCCGCTGAGCACGGCCTCAACGCCTCCACCTTCACCGCGCGCGTAATCGCCTCCACCGGGGCGGACGTCGCGGCGGCGCTGTCCGGCGCGATCGGCGCGATGTCCGGCCCGCTGCACGGCGGCGCCCCGGCGCGCGTGCTGCCGATGATCGAGGAGGTCGAGCGCACGGGTGACGCCCGCGCGCTGGTCAAGGGCATCCTCGACCGCAAGGAGCGGCTGATGGGCTTCGGCCATCGCGTGTACCGCGCGGAGGACCCGCGTGCCCGCGTGCTGCGCCGCACCTGCAAGGAACTGGGCGCCGAACGCTACGAGGTGGCCGCCGCACTGGAGCAGGCCGCGCTGGCCGAGCTGCGCGAACGCCGTCCGGACCACCCGATCGAAACGAACGTCGAGTTCTGGGCCGCGGTGATCCTGGACTTCGCGAAGGTGCCGCCGCACATGATGCCCGCGATGTTCTCCTCCGCGCGCACCGCCGGCTGGGCGGCGCACATCCTGGAGCAGAAGCAGACCGGCCGCCTGGTCCGTCCGTCGGCGAAGTACGTCGGCCCCGGCCCGCGCACGCCGTCCGAGGTCGACGGGTGGGACAGCGTCACCCAGATCTGAGCCCGCGAGCGCCCCGATGTGGCATTGGGTGCGTCAGATGCACCCAATGCCACATTGGGTGCGTCGCATGCACCCAATGTGGCATTGGGGCGCTTCAAGCCCAGGCGCCGGTGGCGGCGAGCATCGCGGTGAGCTGGTCGACCAGCCAGCCGTCCAGCGTTTCGCGCGGGACGGTGCCTTCTTGAAGCCACGACAGCAACGCGCCCTCGACCACCGCGGTCCAGCAGCGCAGGGTCAGCAGCACCAACGGTGACGGTTCGAGGATCGGCAGCGCTTCCAGGATCAACTCGACGGCACGGTTGCGGACCTCGTCGATCGCCGCGTCCGTCTCCGAAGTGGCGATGACCGAACCGCTGCGCAGCAATGCGACGTAGCCTTCGCGGTAATGCGCGGCGACATCAACTAGTCCCCGTACGGCCGCGCGCAGGCGTTCTTCCGGCGGGCCCTCCTCAAGCGTCGCGAGCCGGTCGACCAAACCGTCGGTGACCGTGCGCAACGCCTGCATTTGCAGTTCCCGCAGGCTCGGGAAATACCGGTAGAACAACGGCCGCGACACCTCGGCGCGCGCCACGATGTCGTCCACCGTGACCAATTCCGGTGCCCGGCTGCCGAACAAATCCAGCGCGGCCGCGATCAGATCGTCCCGCCGGGCCTGCGCGGTCATCCGGCGCGGACGGCTCACGGCGTGACGTCCAGTTTCGCCGCCGCGCGCAGCAAACCTGGCGTCAGCCGCGAAAGGACCAGCGCGACCTTCGCTTCCGGAGTGGACGGTTGGATCGCGACGTTCTTCTCCACCGCACTCAGAATGTCGCGCGCCACTCGTTCCGATCCGAAATTGCGCCGGGCGTAGAGCTTGGACGATTCCTTCTGTCGCCGCTTCTCCTCGACCTCGTCCACGCCGACGAACTTAGTGGTCTTGGTGATGTTGGTGTTCACCAAACCCGGGCAAACCGCGGTCACGCCAATTCCCTCGGACGCCAACTCCGCACGCAAACCATTGCTCAACGCGAGCACAGCGGCCTTCGTGGTGCCGTAAGCGGTGAGGATCTTCGACGGCAGGTACGCCGCGGCAGAAGCGAGGTTGACGATCTGCCCGCCTTCAGCGCGTTCCTTCATCATCGGGGCGAACGCGCGGCACCCGTGGATCACGCCCCACAGGTTGACGTCCACGACCTTCTCCCAGTCCTCGATCGTCGTGTCGAGGAACGGGCCGGACATGCCGATCCCGGCGTTGTTCACCACGATGTCCGGCACACCGAACTCGTCCCGCACCTGCGCGGCGAACCGGGCGACCGCCTCGCCGTCCGAAGAGTCCACTGTGTACTCACCGGCGTCGACTCCGCGCTCTCGCACCAGTTTCGCCGTTTCCGCAGCTGAATCGCCGTTGATGTCGCTGACGACCACGTCGGCACCCTCGGCCGCGAACGCCAGCGCGGTCTCCCGCCCGATCCCGCTGCCCGCACCGGTCACGACGACGAGGTGATGCGCGAAGCGACCGCTGGCGCCGCCGACCCGCGCACGCCGCAGCGCCCGCGTTTCCTCGCCGGTTTCCACCGACGCGATCAGCTCAGCTGCCGCGGCAGCAACCACTTCCGGCTTGGTCCGGGTGATCCAGTGCGACCCGATCACGCGCCGGACGCGCAGATCCGGCACCCAGCGCTCGACCTCGGTCTGCAGCGGCGTGGTGACGTACGAATCGCCGGTCGGCGCGAGCACCTGCACCGGGATTTCCGCCGGACGCGGGCGCGGGCGGGACAGCCGCGGGCCCATGTTCGCCCGGTACAGCTTCAGGCCGTGCACCCCGTCCGACGTCTTGGGCGACGTTTCGGCGGGCTCCAGCTTCCGGATCATCGTGCGCATGATTCCGGTGCGCCACAACAGTTCCGGGATCAACGGCACCTGGAACGCCACGATGTAATACGAGTGCAGGAACTGCCGAAGCGCGTGGCCGAGGCGACGCGGCGTCGGCCGGGTCAGCTGGGCACGGAACCACGCGCCGGCGTGATCGAGACTGGGCCCGGAAAGCGAGGTGTACGAAGCGATCCGGCCGCGCAGCTGGTCGCCGGTGACCGCGTGCCACGCCTGGATCGAACCCCAGTCGTGCGCGACGAGGTGGACCTTGCCGGACGGCTGCACCTCGTCGACCACCGCGGCGAGGTCGTCGGCGAGCTGGTCCAGCCGGTACGCCCGGCGCTCGCGCGGTTTGTCGGATTCGCCCGCGCCGCGCACGTCGTAGACGACCACGCGGTGGTCGCGGCGCAGCTCTTCGGCGACGCCGTCCCACATCGAGCTGTTGTCCGGATATCCGTGCACGAGCACGACCGTAGGCCCGTCCGGGTTGCCGCTCACCCGGACCGAAAGGCGGACTCCGTCACTGGCCGTCACCTGCTTGTGAGACATCTTGTCATGTTAGACAACTTGTCAACAGCGGCCGTCGTGGTTCCACGGGAAACCAGCGTGTCCACCGTTCGACGGACAGCCGGATTCCACTGCCCGGACGTCCCGCGAACCGCCCTCCGCGGCGCACGCTGAACCCATGAGCACAGCAGTGCGAGTGCGCGGACTGCGCAAGGAGTACCCGGGCCACCTCGCCGTGGCCGGGATCGATCTCGACATCCGTGACGGCGAGGTGTTCGCCCTGCTCGGGCCCAACGGCGCGGGCAAGACGACCACCGTCGAGATCCTGGAGGGGCACCGGCAGCGGACGGCGGGGGAAGCCGCTGTCCTCGGCGAGGACCCGGGTACCGCGGGACGCGCGTGGCGCGCCCGCCTCGGCATCGTGTTGCAGACGGCGGGCGACGCGGCGGAATTGACCGTCGCGGAGACCGTGCGGCACTTCGCGAAGTACTACCCGAATCCGCGGGATCCGGAAGAGGTGATCGACCAGGTCGGCCTCACCGCGAAGGCGGGCGCGCGGGTGAAGGCGCTGTCCGGCGGGCAGCGCCGCCGGGTGGACGTCGCGCTCGGCATCGTCGGCCGTCCGGAATTGCTGTTCCTGGACGAGCCCACGACCGGTTTCGATCCCGAGGCGCGGCGGCAGTTCTGGGGACTCATCGACGGACTCGCCCACGAGGGCACCACGATCCTGCTGACCACGCATTACCTGGACGAGGTCGAGGCGCTGGCCGATCGGCTCGCGGTCATCGCGCGCGGTTCGGTCGTCGCGGAGGGGACGCCGGCGACGCTCGGCGGCCGCGAACGCGCCGAGGCGGTCGTGCGGTGGCAGGACGAACGCGGCAGTCACGAGGAACGCACGCAGTTCCCGATGAAGCTCGTCTCGCAACTTGCCGGCACGCAGGGGGAACTCGCCGGTCTCACCGTGACGCGCCCCAGCCTGGAAGACGTCTATCTCGACCTGATCGGGGAGCAACCGTGACCACGACGACCATGGCGCTGCCGGGAACGTTCCGCTTGGGCCTCGCCCGCGGCGGGCTCGAACTGCGGCAGTTCTTCCGCAACCGCGAGCAGGTGGTGTTCACCTTCTCGCTGCCCGCGGTGCTGATGATCCTGCTCGGCTCCATCCTCGACGGCCCGACCGGGCAGAGCGGGGTGTCGTCCGGGCAGCTGCTCGCCGCCGGGATGATCGGCGCGGGCATCGTGTCGACGTCCTTCAACAGCGTCGGCATCGGCATCGCCGCGGACCGGGAAATCGGTGCGCTGAAACGCTTGCGTGGCACGCCGATGCCCGCGGCGGCTTATTTCGTCGGCAAGATGGTGATGGTCGCGGTGACCAGCGTGTCGCAGACCGTCCTGATGGCCGCGGTGGCGATGCTGCTGTTCCGCCTCGAACTGCCGTCCGATCCGGCGAAGTGGCTGACCCTGCTCTGGGTGCTGCTGCTCGGGATCGTCTCCTCGACGCTGCTGGGCATCGCGATCAGCTCGGCCACCCGCACCGCGAACGGCACCGTGGCGCTCGTGCAGCTGGTGTACTTGGTGCTGCAGTTCATTTCCGGGGTGTTCGTCACGCCGATCACGAACCTGCCGAGGATCATGGTCGACGTCGCGTCGTTCTTCCCGCTGAAGTGGATCTGCCAGGGCTTCCGCTCGGTGTTCCTTCCGCCGGAGGCCGCGACCCAGGAAATGGCGGGGACATGGGAGCTTCCGAAGGTGGCGCTGGTGCTGGCGGTGTGGTGCGTGGTGGGCCTGGTGCTCGCGAGGGTGACGTTCCGGTGGACGAACGAAGCGAAGTGAACCAGGCCGACGCGTGGGAGCGGTCGTACTGGTCCTGGGAGGTGCTGTTCGCGGTCGCCTACCTGGCGACCGCCTTCCTGGTGCTCTTCAACGACGGATCGGCGGCGGAGAAAATCGTCGCCGAGTCCGCGATGGGCGCGATCGCGGTCGGCTACCTGGCCGCGGGACGGCGCGTCGTGCACGGCGAGGACAACGGAACCGCACGGGCCGTTGCGGCGGTGGCGCTGATCGCGTTGACCGGCACCGCCATTCTCGCGACCACTTCGGCGAGCTTCGTGCTGTTCCTCGCCTGCCCGCTGCTGTTCATGCTGCTGGATTTGCGGCCAGGGGTGGTCGCGACGACACTGCTCATCCTGCTCGAACCGGTCTCGGCAGTGCTGAACGGCGGCTGGGACAACCAGTTGCTCTCGGTCCTGCTGCCGATGACCGCGATCCTGATCGTCTTCAGCCTGCTGGCCGGGAAGTTCACCAGCGACGTGCTGAAGCAGAGCCGCGCCCGCGCCGAGCTGATCCGCGAATTGGAATCCAGTCAGGCCGAGGTCGCCCGGCTGTCGCGGGAAGCGGGCACCGCGGCCGAACGCGAACGGCTGGCGCGGGAAATCCACGACACGCTCGCACAGGGGTTCACCAGCATCATCACCCTGACCCAGGCGATCGAGTCCGAACTGGACACTGATCTGTCCACAGTGCGCAAACATCTCGCGCTCGCCGGCCGCACCGCGCGCGAGAATCTCGCCGAAGCCCGTGCGATGGTCGCCGCGCTCGCACCGTCCGATTTGGCCACTGGTTCGTTGCCGGAAGCCGTGCAGCGGCAAGCAGATCGGCTCGCCGAAGAGATCGGTATCCCGGTCGAGTGCGAAGTGGACGATGCACTGCCGCCACTGTCCACCGCGGTCGAAGTGGTGCTGCTGCGTGCGGCGCAGGAAGCGCTGTCGAACGTGCGCAAGCATTCGGGCGCGACTCTCGTCCGCGTGCGGCTGTCCGCTGTGGACGGAGCGATACGGTTGCGCGTGGAGGACAACGGGTGCGGCTTCACCCCGGATGCCGACGGAGCCGGATTCGGGTTGCGCGGCATGCGTTCGCGGGCCGAGCAGGTAGGCGGGGCCCTGGAAGTGCGGACCGGCGCGAACGGCGGCACCGAACTGGAACTGGAGGTGCCCGCGTGATCACCATCATGCTGGTCGACGACCATCCCGTGGTGCGCGAAGGACTGCGCGGCATGCTCGAAGCCGAGGACGACCTGACGGTGGTCGGCGAGGCCGGTTCCGGCGACGAAGCGGTGGCGCTCGACCGCGTGAAACAGCCCGACGTCGTCCTGATGGACCTGCGCATGCCGGGCCTCGACGGGGTCGGCGCGATCCACGCGATCCTCAAGGAAACGCCCGCGCGCCGGATCGTCGTGCTCACCACGTACGAAACCGACGCCGACATCCTGCGCGCGGTCGAGGCGGGCGCGTCGGGATATCTGCTGAAAGACGCGTCGCGCGCCGAGTTGGCCGGGGCGATCCGGGCCGCGCATCGCGGCGAAACCGTGCTGGCACCGTCGGTCGCGGGCAAGCTCGTGCACCGGATGCGGAACCCGACGCCGGCCTCGCCGCTGTCCGCGCGCGAGGTGGAAGTGCTGCGGCTGGTCGCGAAGGGCCGCACGAACGCGGAAATCGGCCGCGAGCTGCACATCGGCGAGGCGACGGTGAAAACGCACCTGCTGCGGGTGTTCTCGAAGCTCGGCGTTTCCGACCGGACGGCAGCGGTCACGACGGCGCTGGACCGGCAACTGCTCGGCTGAACTGCCCGGGCAGAATGACGGCCATGCTCGACACCACCGAACTCGCCCTGTACCGACGGCTCGCACACGAGCAGTCCGTCAGCCGCGCCCCGTCCCTCGTCGCCGCTGTCGTCCGAGGCGGCGACGTCGTCTGGTCCGGAGCCCGCGGCCGCGTCGGCGACCAGCGCCCGGACGACAACACGCAGTACCGGCTGGGGTCGATCACCAAAACGATGATCGCGACCGCGGTCCTGCGGCTGCGCGACGAGGGCAAACTCGACCTCACCGACCCGCTGGAACGGCACCTGCCGGGCACCGCGTTCGGCTCGGTCACCGTCGCGCAGCTGCTGTCGCACACGTCGGGCCTCACGTCGGAATCGCCCGGCCAGTGGTGGGAACGCGCGCCCGGCGCGGACTGGGCGGCGCTGGTCTCGAGCCTGGAGAAGGGCGCGACAAAGCTGCGTCCCGGATCCAAATTCCACTACTCGAACGTCGGCTACGGCGTGCTCGGCGAACTGGTCGCCCGGCTCCGCGAGCGGCCGTGGTTCGACGTCGTGCGTGACGAAATCCTTGCCCCGCTGGGCATGAACCGCACGACGCCGCACCCGGAAGGCGCGCACGCCGAGGGATTCGCCGTGCACCCGTTCGCCGACGTGCTCATGCCGGAGAAGTGGCCGGACGCCGGCGCGATGGCCCCGGCCGGGCAGCTCTGGTCCACCGTCACCGACCTCGGCCGCTGGACGTCGTTCCTCGGCGGCCACACCGGCGACGTGCTCTCGCCGGACACCGTCGACGAAATGCGGACGATGAACACCGTCGACGACACCGAGGTGTGGTCGACCGGATTCGGTCTCGGCCTGATGGTCGTGCGCTACCAGGGCAGGCACCTGGCCGGGCACACCGGATCGATGCCCGGGTTCCTCGCCGCGACCATCGTCGACCCGCGCAGCGGCACCGGTGCGCTGTGCCTCGCGAACTCGACCTCGGGCGTCAACATCACGCAGCTGTGCCTCGACCTGATCACCACCGCCGACGACCTCGAACCAGCGCTGCCCGAGGAATGGCTCCCGTCCACTGTGGACCCGGAGCTGCTCGCGCTGACCGGACTGTGGCACTGGGGCCCGACGCCGTACTTCCTGCGCGTGCAGGGCGACGGCCTGATCTCGCTGAACCCGGCCGTCGGCGCCGGCCGGGCATCGCGGTTCCGCCCCCAGGGCCCGGACACGTGGATCGGCCTGGACGGCTACTACGCGGGCGAAACGCTCACCGTCGGCCGCGACGCGAACGGCACGGCGAACCACCTGAACCTCGCCACGTTCATCTTCAGCCGCACGCCGTACGACCCGGCCGCACCGATCCCGGGCGGACTGGACGAGGGTGGGTGGCGCTGAGTCACTCCGCTTCGGCCTTAACGCCGGGGGCTTCGGCGTCATAGGCAGGCGCTCGCCCGGCCGGGGACAACCACGCCTTCGCGTAGAAACCCTGGCCGGGCAGTCCCAGCAGAACCTCGCCCATCTCCGGAGGGCCGAACACCCACAGCCGCCGGTGCTCGATCAGCTCGGCGGCGAGTTCCGGCGGGCAACGCTCGATCCCGGGCCTGCTCCGGCGGGCAGTCGAGCAAAGTCAGGTAGCCGCGCGGGCGAACCGTGACGCGCCGCAGTCTCGGGATCTCCTGTCCGTGGTCCCACTGGGTGGTATCCCCGACGCGGCGGCGAACGCGACTGCGAGGACGAGCGCGAAAACGGCCGAGCCGACCTCGTCCGGGTTCGGCGGCTCGACGAAGAACCCGACGACGACAAACCCGGTGAACGCCGCGGAAAGAGCGAACAGCGCGGCAGGGACTGCTCGACGGCGGAACCACGCGCGTCGCCAGGGCACGAAAACCAGCAGCAGAGTCGCCGCCAGGCCGAGGGGAAGGCCGATCAGCGCAGTCGAATCCCACGGGTGCACCAACGCCGCCAAGGCGAAGAGCGCAAACCATCGCCAGCGCGGCCGGTAACCGTGCGTTTCCGTCACGATTCCACATGCCGGACACCCGCCAACCGCCGTTACCTGCGTTGTCCCGACCTGAGAGACTAAGCACATGACCGACGCTGAGTTGACGATCCCAGCAGACCTCAAGCCGGCCGACGGCCGCTTCGGCTGCGGACCCTCGAAGGTCCGCGAAGAGCAGCTCGCCGCCCTCGCCCGGTCCGGTTCCACCTACCTCGGCACCTCGCACCGGCAGAAGCCGGTCAAGTCGCTCGTCGGCCGGGTGCGCGCCGGGCTGTCCGAGCTGTTCTCGCTCCCGGACGGCTACGAGGTCATCCTCGGCAACGGCGGGACGACCGCGTTCTGGGACGCCGCCGCGTTCGGCCTCGTGCGCGAGCGCGCCCAGCACTTCACCTACGGCGAGTTCTCCTCGAAGTTCGCGACCGTCACGAACAAGGCACCGTTCCTCGGCGAGTCGATCGTGGTGAAGGCCGACCCGGGCAGCGCGCCGGAGATCGCCTACCAGCAGGGCGCGGACCTCGTCGGCTGGGCGCACAACGAGACCTCCACCGGCGTCGCGGTGCCGGTGCGGCGTCCCGAGGGCAGCGACGGCGCGCTGGTCGCGATCGACGCGACGTCCGGCGCCGGCGGTCTCCCGGTCAAGGCCGAGGACTTCGACGTCTACTACTTCGCGCCGCAGAAGTCGTTCGCGTCCGACGGCGGGCTGTGGATCGCGCTCGCCTCGCCCGCCGCGATCGAGCGGATCGGCGAGATCGGCGGCGGCGACCGCTGGATCCCCGAATTCCTGTCGCTCACCACCGCGCTGGACAACTCGCGCAAGGACCAGACCTACAACACCCCCGCCGTCTCCACGCTTTTCCTGCTCGCCGAGCAGATCGAGTGGATGAACGGCCAGGGCGGCCTCGACTGGACCACCTCGCGCACCAAGGAATCCTCGAGCCGGCTGTACGAATGGGCCGAGAAGACCTCGTACACCACGCCGTTCGTGACGAACCCGGAGCTGCGCTCGCAGGTCGTCGGCACGGTCGACTTCGCCGACGAGGTCGACGCCGCCGCGGTCGCGAAGGCGTTGCGCGCCAACGGGATCGTCGACACCGAGCCGTACCGGAAGCTGGGCCGCAACCAGCTGCGCGTCGGCCTGTTCCCGGCGATCGACCCGGACGACGTCACGAAGCTCACCCAGAGCATCGAATACGTCGTGGAACGGCTCGGCTGAACCGAAAACGCGCCGAAACGCCCAAACCGCCCCGCCAGCCCTCCGGCTCGCGGGGCGGTTCGCGTTCATGACCACTCGTTCGTGACAGACCGTGGTCGGCGTGTCACGAGTGTGACCGATCTCCGGCGCGGCGAAAATGGCCGGGAAAGTGCCGTCGGATTGAGTTCGGATGGGTGAGGCGTCGGCGCGCCTCGCACGTCAAGCCGACGCGCCGTTCTAACGTGGGCACCCACAAAGGTGAACACCGGGGAGGCGAGAAATGCGGGCGTTGCGGGTGGTCGGGCTGCACGAGGACGGGAAGTCCCTCGTGCTGGAGGACCCGGCGAGCCGTACCCGCTTCCTGCTCCCGGCCGACGAGAGACTGCGTGCGGCGGCGAGGGGGGACATAGCCCGGCTGGGCCAGATCGAGATCGAGTTGGAGAGCCAGATGCGGCCACGCGAGATCCAGGCGCGAATCCGCGCGGGCGAGTCCGTCGAGCAGGTCGCGAGCAGCGCGGGCGTCTCGACGCAGCGGGTGGAGCGATTCGCTTATCCGGTGCTGCTCGAACGGTCCCGCACGGCGGAACTCGCGCAGTCGGCGCACCCGGTCCGCGAGGACGGGCCCGACGTCCAGACGCTCGGCGAGGTCATCGCCTACGCCTTCGGCGTCCGCGGCCACGACTACAACCAGGCCGCCTGGGACGCCTGGCGCGGCGACGACGGCAAGTGGGTCGTCGTGCTGCGCTGGAAAGCAGGCCGCTCCGACAACCGCGCGCACTGGTCGTTCTCGCCCGGCGCGCACGGCGGAACGGTGCACGCGCTCGACGAGAACGCCGAAGTCCTGCTGAACCCGAACTCCTACGTCGCCCCGCGCACCGTGCGGGCGCTGGCCCCCGCCCGCGATTCGGTGGTGCAGCCGACGCTCGACGCCGTCGAGGAACCGCGCGCCATCGAGGGTCCGGACGAGGGCGACGACGAGACCCGCGAGATCCCGCGTGTCCCGGGCGAGTCCGACGGCGACGAAGCCGAGCAGCCGCGCACGAAGGCGAAGAAGAACCATCCGATCGTGCCGTCCTGGGAGGACGTGCTGCTCGGAGTCCGCACCCAGCGCGGCTGACCTGCCCCGCTTCAAGCGCCCCGATGCCACATTGGGTGCGTCAGATGCACCCAATGCCGCATTGGGGTTTTCTCGGTAGCTGTGGTGTGCGGCCAGCTCTCCGCTCCGGCC